>NZ_JBEZYG010000016.1:0-213724 GCF_040638385.1 Streptomyces sp. NPDC026589 | reverse complement strand
ACGGTTGAACGCGGGACGGTCGTTGTCCCGACGCTCGAACGAACGGCCACCACGGTCATCACGACGGTCGCCGCCGCCACCAGAGCGGAAACCACCCGACGGACGCTCGTCACGACGGTCACGGTTGAACGCGGGACGGTCGTTGTCCCGACGCTCGAACGAACGGCCACCACGGTCATCACGACGGTCGCCGCCGCCACCAGAGCGGAAACCACCCGAGGGGCGCTCGTCACGACGGTCGTTGCCGCCGCGGTAGCCGCCACGGTCGCCACCGCGGTTGTCGCGGCGCTCGTAGTTGCCCCGATCGTCGCGGCGCTGATCGTCGCGGGCGGCCGGCTGCTCCGGCACGGAGACGGCTGCCACGAGGGCGGCCTCGGCCTCGGCGGCGACCTCGGCCACCGCGGCCTCGGGGTCGTCGCCCCGCTCGCGCGCGGCGCGGGCGACCAGGCGGTCGGCCTCCTCGCGCAGCTCGACGGCGCGGCGCTGGACGCGCTCCAGCTGCTTCGTCAGGTCGGCGGCCTCGCGCTCGGCCTGCTTGGCGGCGTTGTTCGCGGAGTCGGCCTGGACCTCGGTGAGCGAACGGGCGCCGGTGATCTCGGCGACCTCGGGCTCGAAGACACCCGCGCCCTGGACGATGTGGCGCGAGGCGTCGACGCCCGCGTCCTCCATCAGGCGGAAGATCTGGCGGCGCTGGTGCGGAAGCGCCAGCGAGACGACGACACCGGACTTGCCGGCGCGGGCGGTACGGCCCGAGCGGTGCAGGTAGTCCTTGTGGTCACCGGCCGGGTCCACGTTCAGGACCAGGTCGATGCCGTCGACGTGGATACCGCGGGCGGCGACGTCGGTCGCGACGAGCGCGTTGACGTAACCCTTCTTGAAGTCCTCCAGGACCCGCGTACGGGCGCCCTGGGTCATGCCGCCGTGCAGCGCGTCGGCCTTCACGCCGGACTCGATGAGCTGCTCGGCGATGCGGTCGGCGCCCAGCTGGGTGCGGACGAAGATGATCGTGCGGCCCTTGCGGGCGGCGATGGCGGCCGTGACCGGCGCCTTGTCCTTCGGCTTCACGACGAGGACGTGGTGCGACATGGTCGTGACGTTGCCCTGGGCGCTGTCGACCTCGTGCGTCACCGGGTTGGAGAGGTAGCGCTTGACCAGCGTGCCGATCTCGTTCTCCATGGTGGCGGAGAAGAGCATCCGCTGCCCCCCACCGGGGATCTGGTCGAGCAGCTCGGTGACCTCGGGCAGGAAGCCCAGGTCGGACATCTGGTCGGCCTCGTCGAGGACGGCCACCTGGACGCTCGCCAGGGAGCAGGCGCCGCGGTTGATGATGTCGCGCAGCCGGCCCGGGGTGGCGACGAGGACGTCGACACCGCGCTCCAGCGCGTAGATCTGGTTGCCCATCGACGTACCGCCGCAGACGACCTTCATCTTGAGGCCGAGCACGTCGCCGTACGGCTGCAGCGCGTCCGCGACCTGCATCGCGAGCTCACGGGTCGGGGTGAGGATGATGCCGCGCGGCTTCTTCTTCTCGGTGGTGCCACCGGAGAGCGAGGCCAGCAGCGGCAGACCGAAGGAGAGCGTCTTGCCGGAGCCCGTACGGCCGCGGCCGAGGATGTCCTTGCCGGCCAGGGCGTCCGGGATGGTCGCCGCCTGGATCGGGAAGGGGGCCGTCACACCGTTCTGCGCGAGCTTGCGGACGATGCCCTCGGGCAGACCCAGGGAGCCGAAGGTGATGGTCGGCTCGGCGTCGGCCTCGTCGGCGGTCTCCTCGGCGGAGTCCGCGATCTCGGCCGCGGGAGCGGCGATCTCCTCGGCGGGGGCGTCGGCCTGCTCCTTGGCGGGGGCGTCGGCCTGCGTGTCGGCAGTTACGTCGGTGATGAAGTCGGCGACGGACTTCTCGGCGACGACGGTCTTCTCCGCGACGACGGTCTTCTCGGCGGCCGGGGCGGTCGCGCCGGCCGGGGCCTCGGTCACAGCGGCCTCGACGAGCTCGATGAGCTCGGCGTTGTCGACGTTCTCGGGCATGACGGTGTGGTCAGAACTGGAAATTGACATGCGAAATGCGAAACCTTCCGGAGTCTCGGCACGCGCCCATAACTCCGTGATTCGCAATTTCGACCGCCTCAATGCGGTCCAGCCACGGCAAGGGAGAGTACGCGCCACACGGCGCTCTTCTGTGTCGGCGCCGGGCAATGGGATCAAACGATCTACTACCATACGCACTCTCACCCACATTGCGCAAACCAGCCTCCGAAGACCCCCGGCTAAACCGGCCCCACCTGCGGCGATGCCTCCGGGGTCCGCAGCGGCCGGGCGGCCTCCGGTCCGCTCATCGCATGGGCCCGCAGCTGCGCGGCGGGCGAGGCCGAGGGAGCCGGCTCCGGTGGATCGGTGGGCTCCGGCTCGGGCTCCGGGTCCGGGTCCGGCGTCGGCGAGGACGGCGGCTCCGGGGTGGTCGGCGGCGGCTCCCCCGGCCCCGGCGCCGAGGGCGTCGGCGAGGGCGGGGGGCCGCCCCGGGTGGGCACGGGCGCGGCCGGTTCGGGGCGCGGGTCCTCGGGGGTGACCGACGACACGGCACCGGAGGCGTCCGGGCTCGGGCCGCTCCCGGGAACGGCCCGGTCCGAGTGGGGATGGACGCCTCCGACGCGGCCCCCGACCCGCCCTCCGGTCCGTCCGGAGCCGGGAACCGTGTCCCCGGCCGGGTCGGCGGCGGAGCCCTTCGGGCCGGCGGACCGTGAGGGCTCCGGCGCCCCGGCACCGTCCTCGCCGACGCTCATACAGCCGGTGGACGCGGCGATCGTCAGCGCGGTGACGGCTGCCCAGCGGACAGGGGCGGACAACTGGCGCACGAGTGGCACCTCCGGGGCGAGGGGGCGGAGAGCGGGGGCGCAGGGCGGTAGCAGAGAGCCCGGCGCGGGGGCGGAGCGGGTACAGGAGCGAGGAACGGAAACAGGAGCGAGCGGTACGGCGTCGCACCGTGTCCAACTCCCCCGACCCCGCCGGAGACACGCCCGAAACTCCACCCGCCCGCGCGACGGCCGGCGAAGCGCCCCCGGAACACCACGCCCGGCACCGCCGGACGAGCGCGCTCGACGGCTGTCGAACGGCCCGGACACCAGGCCCGAGCACCCCGCCCGCCGGGAACAGCGGGACAGCCCTCAGGGCGTGTCCCGGCCCCCGAACCCACCGGTCAGTTCCGCCCCCAGGAACACCGCGCCCAGGCCCGCCAGCAGCGATGCCAGGACATGGGCCGCGGCCAGGAAGGTCCGGCCCGTCTCGGCCAGGCGGAGGGTCTCGTACGAGAACGTCGAGTACGTCGTCAGCGCCCCGCACAGGCCCGTCGCCAGCAGGGCGTGCGCCGGGGAGGACACCGCGGCGCCGGTCAGCAGCCCGAGCAGCAGACTGCCCGCCGTGTTCGCGGTGAAGGTGCCCCACGGGAAGACGTACGGGACGCCCGGCCCCTGGTGCGCCTGCACCGCACGGTCCGTCAGATAGCGCAGCGGCGCGCCCACCGCCCCGCCGATCGCCACCAGCAGCCAGTTCACGCGGCCCGCCCCTCGCCCCGGGAACCACGGGAACCACGGGAACCACGAGAGCCCCCGAAGCCACGGGGGCCCCGAGGCCCCCGGTCCAGCCAGGTCCTCGTCCCCGCGGCCGCCGCCCACACCGCCCCGAGCGCGGCCACCGCCGTCGCCGCCGCGTACGCCAGGGCGGTCAGGGCCTCCTGACGCACGAGGAGGTCCGAGACGCCGGCCGCGTACGTCGAGAAGGTCGTGAAGCCGCCGAGCACGCCGACGCCGAGGAAGGGCCGCACCAGGGGGTGGGTCACCCGGCCCCGCTCGACGGTCAGCACCATCAGCACGCCGATCAGGGCGCAGCCGCTCACGTTGACGGCGAACACCGTCCACGGGAAGCCGCCCGCGCCGGGCCACAGCACCAGGGCCCCGTAGCGGGCGAGCGCGCCGAGCGCGCCGCCGGCCGCGACCGCCGCCAGCGCGCGGCCGTGCGGGGCGGCGGGCGGGCCGGGCTCGGGCAGCTCCCGCGGGGCCCGCTCGTTCACCCGTAGCCCAGGGCGTGCAGCCGCTCGTCGTCGATGCCGAAGTGGTGGGCGATCTCGTGGACCACGGTGATCTCGGTCTCCGCGACGACGTCCTCCTGCGTCTCGCACATCCGCAGCGTCGGCCCCCGGTAGATGGTGATCCTGTCGGGCAGCACCCCGGCGTACCACTCGCCCCGGTCGGTGAGGGGGGTGCCCTCGTAGAGCCCGAGCAGATCGGGGTCGCCGGGCTCCGGTTCGTCCTCGACGAACACCGCCACGTTGTCCATCAGCCGTGTCAGCTCCGGCGGGATCCGGTCCAGAGCCTGGCTCACCAGCTCCTCGAACTGTTCGCGCGTCATCTCCAGCACCCGGCCATTGTCCCGTACGGGGGCGGGGTGCGGGCAGATGGCGACCGAACCGGACTCATGACCGGGCGGGCCGCCCGGCATGGTGGAGGCCGTACCGGGGCATACGGGCCCAATGGTCCGCGTCCCGTTCCGTGCCGCAGCCGACCGCGTCCGGCACCGCCTCAGCCAGCTCGTCGGCCCGAAGTCCCGGGGCCGCGACACCGCCGACACCCGGCCCCGTACCCCCGCCGGCACCGGCGCGGCGGCCTCCGGCGACCTGACGGGCCCCGCCCGCCACCCGTACCTCCGCGCCCTCGGCATGCTCGCCGTCGTCGTGCTGGGGGCCTGGCTGGGCCTGCTCGCCGTGGGCTCGATCCGTACTCCGGTCGGCCCCATGGACACCAACATGACGCTGCGCCCCTCCCTGACCGGCGGCAGCAAGATCAACGTGTCCCCGCTCGGCGCCCTGGAGCTGGACTCCCACACCGCGCCGCTCCGGCTCGACGTGGACGTGGACCGCCTCGACCCCGAACGCTCCCAGGCCCTGGTCGACCAGCCGGAACGGTTCGCCGGACTCCAGGACGAGGTCACCCGGGACGTCGCCGCCGGCACCCGGGAGCTGGCCGTACGCTCCTGTGTCGCCGTCGTCTCCGGCGCGACCGCGCTCGGCCTCGTCGTCTACCGCCGCCCCCGTCGCGCCCTGGCCGCCGGCGGGCTCGCCCTCACCCTGCTGGCGGCGTCCGGTGTCAGCGCGTACGCCACCTGGAACCCGAAGTCCGTCCTGGAGCCGAAGTTCTCCGGGCTGCTCTCCAGCGCCCCGTCCCTGGTCGGCGACGCCCGCTCCATCGTCACCGAGTTCGACATCTACCAGCAGGAACTGGCCCGCCTGGTCACCAACGTCACCAAGCTCTACGACGCGACCTCCACACTCCCCGTCTACCAGCCCGACCCGGGCACGATCCGGGTCCTGCACGTCTCCGACATCCACCTCAACCCGGCGGCCTGGCACATCATCGCCTCGCTGGTGGAGCAGTACGAGATCGACGTCATCGTCGACTCGGGCGACACGATGGACCACGGCTCCGCCCCCGAGAACGGCTTCCTCGACCCGATCCGCGACCTCGGCGCGCCCTACGTCTGGGTGCGCGGCAACCATGACTCCCCCATCACCCAGGCCTATCTGAAGAAGTTCAAGAACGTGAGCGTCCTCGACGACGGCAACGCCGTGAACGTCGGCGGGCTGCGGATCGCCGGCACCGGCGACGCCTCCTTCACCCCGGACCGGACCGCCCCGGTCGGCGGCAAGGAGGCGGCCCAGCTCGAAGGCGCGCGGCTGGCCTCCGCGCTGCGCGACCAGGAACGCGCGGGCACCCCGGTCGACATCGCCGTCGCCCACGACCCGAACACCGCCCGGGAGACCGACGGCACGGTCCCCCTGGTGCTCTCGGGCCACCTGCACCGCCGGATCAACGAGCAGCTGAAGCTCGGCACGCGGCTGAAGGTCGAGGGCTCCACGGGCGGCGGCGGGCTGCGCGCCGTGCAGAACGACAAGCCGGAGAAGGTGCACGCCTCGGTGCTCTACATGGACCGCTCGACCCGTCGGCTCCAGGCCTGGGACGAGATCACGCTGGGCGGTCTCGGACTGACGACCGCCGAGGTCAGCCGCCACCTTCCGGAGGAGAACCTGAAGAAGGACGCCCCCGGCTCGCCCACCCCGTCGCCGCCCTCCTCGCCCTCCGACACCCGCTCCCCGGCGCGTCCCGCCCCCTCGCCGTAAACCGTTTTGGCGATAGCTCCGCCCATCCCATATGCTTCTCACGTCCCCGACGCGCTGCGAAGCGAACAGGCGGGCCAATAGCCCTCATCGTCTAGTGGCCCAGGACGCCGCCCTTTCAAGGCGGTAGCACGGGTTCGAATCCCGTTGGGGGCACGTTTCACCGTGTGCGAGACTTGTTTCGCACACCGCTTGGTCCTGTGGAGCAGTTTGGAGTGCTCGCCACCCTGTCAAGGTGGAGGCCGCGGGTTCAAATCCCGTCAGGACCGCTGCAGCCCCAGTGGCTGCGTGGCTGGGTAGCTCAGTTGGTACGAGCGATCGCCTGAAAAGCGATAGGTCGCCGGTTCGATCCCGGCCCCAGCCACCACAGAAGCGCCTCGGACGGAAGTCTCGTCCGAGGCGCTTCTCATGTGCTGGGGAGAGTCGGGGCGTCGCCGGCGACGAGTCCCCGATCCAGGGCGCGGAGCTGATGCCCCTGCCCAGCCGCTTCATTCCGTCTCTCGTTCGAGGAGAGCGTGGAATCCACGCGGGGGCTGCCCCGTGAGGCGCTGGACGGTGTCGGTGACGCGGTCCTCCGCCCCCTCGGCGATGGCACGGTCCATGCCGGCCAGCAGCAAGGCGAACTCCAGCGGCACGTGCGCCGCGAGGCGGTCGCGCATCTGCTCGTAGGAGAGACGGCGGTGGTCCACGGGCCGGCCGGTGACCCGGGTGATGGTGGTGGCGATGTCGTCGTAGCTGAGCGCCTCCGGCCCGGTGAGGACGAGATCGGCGTTGGGGGCGTGTTCGTCGGTCAGAGCACGGACGGCGACGGCCGCGATGTCCTCGGCGTCGACGAAGCCGACCCGGCCACTCCCGGCCGCGGTCCAGATGGCGCCTTCTTCGCGGATGCTCACGGCGTGCGCGTGCGTGCCGGTGAAGTTCTGCATGAACCACGAGGGCCTCAGCACCGCCCACTGCTCGAACAGACCGGGCAGGGCCCGGTGCACGGTTCCCGCCGCCGGGCCGCCCTCGGGGATGGCCGAGGAGCTGAGGAGCACCGCACGTCGCAGGCCGGCGGCGCGGGCCCGCCGGAGAAAGGGCATCATGACCGCCCCCGGGTCGGCGTCGCCCACGGGCGGTATCAGGTAGACGCGGTCGGCTCCGTCGAGGGCGGCGGCATGCGTGGCGGGCTCGTACCAGTCGAAGGCGACGGACTGTGCGCCGGGGACGTCGGCGGCACGACGGCTGGCGGCTCTGACGCGGTGGCCGGAGGCCGACAGTCGCGCCGTGGTGCGGCTGCCGGTGGTGCCGGTGGCACCGATGACCAAGGTGGTGCCGGGGTCCGAGGTGGTGCCGGTGGTTGCCATCGGCTGCTCCTGATGAAATCGGTGCCGGGTTCGAGGACGGCGAGGGGGGAACTACGAGCTGTGGCGGTAGAGGTCCGCCGGAGAGGTCGGGGCGGACCTCGACGCGGACGTGGGTACCCTCCATCCCACGAGGATGTGGACCGCAGGTCCGCTTTTACGATACGGACCCACGGTCCGCTTTGCAATGGGAGGTACGGCATGCCCGAGCGCAAACCCCGCAAGGATGCCGCCCGTAACCGGCAGGCCGTCCTGGCGGCCGCCGACGCTCTCTTCGCCCGCTGCGAGAGCCCGGACGGTGTCACTTCGGCCGCCGTCGCAGCAGCGGCCGGCGTCGGTAAGGGCACGCTCTTCCGGGCCTTCGGCGACCGCCCCGGACTGCTGCGCGCGCTGTACGAAGCACGGCTGGAGCCAGTCAGGGAGGCCGTCGAAGCCGGACCTCCGCCCTTGGGCCCCGCGACTCCGCCGCGGCAGCGCGTACCCGCCCTGCTCGACACCCTCCTGTGCTTCAAGCTCGACAACCGCCGCCTCATGCTGGCCCTGGAGGAAGGCGGGAGCAGCAGCCCGTACCAGGCCGATCATTACGAACGCTGGCACGGCCTGCTGGCCGCCATGCTGGAGCAGATTCCCGGCCTGACCGACAGCGATTTCACCGCTCACGCCCTGCTCGCAGCCGTCCGAGCCGATCTTGTCGAGCATCTGGCCGGACATGAGTGCGGGTCACGCGAGAGGATGCGGGCGCAGTTGGCGAACTTCACTGCCAGGGTCCTGGGCTCCGCCTCTTCCTGAAGTTCCCCCAGCGGGGACCGGCGGGGACCGGCGGGGACCGGCGGGGACCGGCGGGGACCGGCGGGGACCGGCGGGGACCGGCGGGGACCGGCGGGGACCGGCGGGGACCGGCGCGGCGCATCGCCGTGTCACACCTTCTGGGTCTCCCCGGTTCCCTCGGTCTCCTCGGACTCCTCGGCCGTCTCCGTCGGTACGTCCGTACCGCGCCGGCGCAGGGCCCTGGCTCCCAGGGCCAGCAGCACCACCAGCACCACGGCGCCCAGCAGCACCCCGTCCGGCACCTGTTCGCCCAGGTTCCGCGCCCACTGCTCGACCTCGAACGACGCGTCGACCCCCAGCAGACCGGGCAGCGCGGTCGTCCCGTCGTACACGAGGAACAGCACGCCGAGTCCGATGAAGAACAGCCCCGACAGCAACGACGTGGTGTGCAGCTCGAACCGGCCGAGCCGGACGGCACGGCCGCGCAGCCAGGGCCGGCGGCCGAGGTCGAAGCGCTCCCAGAGCAGGGCGAGGAGGAAGAGCGGTACCGCCATCCCGAGTGCGTAGACCGCCAGCAGCAGCCCGCCGTAGACCGGGCTGCCGGAGACCGCCGCGACGGTCAGGACGCTGCCGAGGATCGGGCCCGCGCAGAATCCGGCAAGACCGTAGACCGCTCCCAGGGCGTAGACGGAGAACGCCGTGGTGGGGCGGATCCGGCCGCTGAGGGCCGCGATCCGCCGGGACGCGAAGCCGAGCCCGACGATCTGCGCGACGCCGAGCACGATGATCAGCCAGCCCGCGCCCGTGACGAGGGCGTCCCGGTGGCCGTAGAACAGCCGTCCCGCGTAGCTGCCCGCCGCGCCGAGCGGGACGAGGGTCGTGGCGAGCCCGGCGTAGAAGATTCCGGTGCGGGCCAGCAGCCGGGAGGTGGAGTCGATGGAGTACGCGAAGAAGGCCGGCAGCAGCAGCGCGCTGCACGGGCTGACCAGGGCGAGCAGCCCGCCGAGGAAGGCCGCGAAGTAGCCGATGTCCGCCGTCACTTGGCGGGGCCCTCGGCGTCGTTGCCCGCGTTGCCGGTGTCCTCGCCGGTGGCCTTCGCCTGCTCGGCGGCGCCCTCGATGGCCTGCTCGAACGTCTCGTCCGGCTGCGCTCCCGCGATCGGGCGGCCGTTGATCAGGAACGACGGAGTGGAGGTCGCGCCGATGCTGTACGCCTGCTCCTGGTCCTTCTTGACCGCCGCACGGGCCGCGTCACCGTCGAGGTCCTTCATGAACCGGTTCAGGTCCTTCACCCCGGCCTCCTCGGCAAGCGCCTTGACCCGGTCCTTGCCGAAGCCCTTCTCTTTCGCCCCTTCGGCGTAGGCGGCGCCGTGGAACTCCCAGAAGCGGTTCTGCTGCCCGGCGGCCCAGGCGCCGCGCGCGGCGTTCTCGGACTCCTCGCCGAAGATCGGGAAGTTGCGCCACTCGATGCGCAGCGTCCCGTCCTCCACGTACTTCTCGATCAGCTTCGGCTCGGTGTCCCGGGCGAACTTGCCGCAGTAGCCGCACTTGAAGTCGGCGTACTCGATCAGGACGACCGGGGCGTCGGCGCGGCCGACGGCCAGCTTGTCGTCGGCGTCCCGGCGGGCGAGCTTCGCCAGCTCCGGGTAGACGCCCTCGTTCGGGTCGGCGGAGACCTCGGCGGCCGGGGCGGACGAGGTGTCCGGGGCGGTGTCGTCGGGGGCGGTGGCCCGGTACGACGCGAAGCCGAGGAGACCGGCGGCCACGACGGTCACGGCGCCGTAGACCAGGGGCTTGCGGGAGGAGGACTTCCGACCCGTGGGGGCGGGCTTCTTGGGCGTGGGCATGCGGCACTCCGGGCTGTGGGTGCGGGAGGGGAAGGGAAGGGCGCGGGTCGGGCGGGTGCCCGGCCTACACCCGCAGCACGGAGAGTTCTACGGGGGTCGGGGTGTACGGCGCCGGGGCGCGGGCCCGGGTGCCGGGCGGCGGCTCGGCCGACAGCGCGCCCGTCGCGGCGGGCAGCCCCCAGGGGGCGAGGCCGGGCGCCAGGTCGTGCCCGGAGCGGGCGCGGGAGGGGACGGCGGGCTCGCCGTCATGGTCGCGGAGCTTCCCGCAGCCGGGGACCGGGGTGCCCGCGTCGGCGGCCTCGGCGGCCACCGGGGCGGACGGCATGTCCCGCGCTCCGGTGGCCCCTGGTGCGAAAGCGGAAGGCACGGAAGCCGAAGGCACCGAAGCCGAAGGCACCGAAGCGGAGGGCACGGAAGCCGAAGGCACGGAAGCGGAGGGCACGGAAGCCGAAGGCACGGAAGCGGAGAGAGCCGAAACAAAGGCGGCCGGGGCGGAGGGAGCCGGAGCCCCGAGCGCGGCCGCCGGGAGCGCCGCCGGTCCGCACAGCAGCCCCACGACGACCGCGAGCAGCGCCGTCAGGCTCCACCACTGCGTACGGGACACGGGACCGGGCCTTTCCCCCTGGAAGCGGGGCTGAGCGTTCGACTGCCCGAAATGGTACGTGCCGCGTGACGCAGCCCGCGCGAAATGAGGTCGCCACTCCGAGCGCCCGGGTGAGATCCTGGGAGCCGTATGTCTACTTCCTTCGCCGATCTCCAGTCCCAACTCGGACAGCTCTCGCTCCGTGACGCGAACCGGCTCGGCCGGCGCCTCGAAGGAGCGCGCCGCATCCGCAAGCCCGAGGCCCGCCAGTCCGTACTGGACGAGATCGCGGCCGACGCGGCCAGGGCGGCGACACGGCTCGCGGCGCGCGCGGCCCGGCTGCCGGCCCTGTCGTACCCGGAAGAGCTGCCCGTCAGCCAGAAGAAGGACGAGATCCTGGAGGCGATACGCGACCACCAGGTCGTGATCGTCGCCGGGGAGACCGGGTCCGGCAAGACCACGCAGATCCCCAAGATCTGTATGGAGCTGGGGCGTGGCGTCCGGGGCATGATCGGGCACACCCAGCCCCGGCGGATCGCCGCCCGTACGGTCGCGGAGCGGGTCGCGGACGAGCTGAAGACGCCGCTGGGCGAGACGGTCGGCTGGAAGGTCCGCTTCACCGACCAGGTGAACCCGGAGTCGACGTATCTGAAGCTGATGACGGACGGCATCCTGCTCGCCGAGATCCAGACGGACCGCGAGCTGCTGGCGTACGACACGATCATCATCGACGAAGCCCACGAGCGGTCCCTGAACATCGACTTCCTGCTCGGCTATCTGGCCCGGCTGCTCCCTAAGCGCCCTGACCTGAAGGTCGTCATCACCTCGGCGACCATCGACCCGGAGCGGTTCGCGCGCCACTTCGGCGAGGCGCCGATCGTGGAGGTCAGCGGGCGGACGTATCCGGTGGAGGTGCGGTATCGGCCACTGCTCGAAGGGGCCGACGAGGATACGGCGGACTCCGACCGCGACCAGATCACCGCGATCTGCGACGCCGTCGACGAGCTGGGCCACGAGGCCCCGGGCGATGTCCTGGTCTTCCTCTCCGGTGAGCGCGAGATCCGGGACACGGCGGACGCGCTGAACAAGCGCAACCTCAGACACACCGAGGTGCTCCCCCTCTACGCACGCCTCTCCCACGCCGAGCAGCACCGGGTCTTCCAGCGCCATACGGGTCGCCGCATCGTGCTGGCGACCAACGTGGCCGAGACCTCGCTGACGGTCCCCGGCATCAAGTACGTGATCGACCCGGGCAACGCCCGTATCTCCCGCTACAGCCACCGCACCAAGGTCCAGCGACTGCCGATCGAGCGGATCTCCCAGGCCAGCGCCAACCAGCGCAAGGGCCGCTGCGGCCGTACGTCGGACGGCATCTGCATCCGGCTGTACTCGGAGGACGACTTCGTCACCCGGCCGGAGTTCACCGACCCGGAGATCCTGCGGACCAACCTGGCCTCCGTCATCCTCCAGATGACCGCCGCCGGGCTCGGCGACATCGAGAAGTTCCCCTTCATCGACCCGCCGGACCACCGCAACATCCGCGACGGCGTGCAGCTCCTCCAGGAGCTGGGCGCGCTTGAGCAGGGCGAGAAGTCCCCCCAGGAGGGGAAGAAGGGGCAGCGTCTGACGCCGCTCGGGCGCAAGCTCTCCCAGCTGCCCGTCGACCCGCGCCTGGCCCGGATGGTCATCGAGGCCGACAAGAACGGCTGCGCCCGCGAGGTCATGGTCATCGCCGCCGCGCTCTCCATCCAGGACCCGCGCGAGCGGCCCGCGGAGAAGCAGACCCAGGCCGACCAGAACCACGCCCGGTTCAAGGACGAGACCTCCGACTTCCTGGCGTATCTCAACCTCTGGGCCTACGTCCGCGAGCAGCAGAAGGAGCGCGGCTCGTCCTCGTTCCGCCGGATGTGCAAGCAGGAGTATCTGAACTTCCTGCGCATCCGCGAATGGCAGGACATCTACGCGCAACTGCGTACGGTCGCCAAGCAGATGGGCATCACCGTCGAGGAGCCCAAGGCGGAGGGGTCCATCCCCGAGCAGGCGGTGCACACCTCGCTGCTGGCCGGGCTGCTGTCGCACATCGGGCTGAAGGACACCGAGAAGAACGAGTACCTGGGCGCGCGCAGCGCCAAGTTCGCGATCTTCCCCGGGTCGGCGCTGTTCAAGAAGCAGCCCCGGTTCGTGATGTCGGCGGAGCTGGTGGAGACCTCCCGGCTGTGGGCGCGGGTCAACGCCAGGGTCGAGCCCGAATGGATCGAGCCGCTGGCCGGGCATCTGCTGAAGCGCACCTACAGCGAGCCGCACTGGGAGAAGGACCAGGCTGCGGTGATGGCGTTCGAACGGGTCACCCTCTACGGGGTGCCTATCATCGCCCAGCGCAAGGTCAATTTCGGCCGTATCGACCAGGAGGCCTCGCGGGATCTGTTCATCCGCAACGCCCTGGTCGAGGGCGACTGGCGCACCCACCACCAGTTCTTCCATGACAATCGCAAACTCCTCGGTGAGGTCGAGGAGTTGGAGCACCGCGCCCGCCGCCGCGACATCCTCGTGGACGACGAGACGCTGTTCGACTTCTACGACCAGCGGATTCCCGAGCACATCGTGTCCGGGGCGCACTTCGACTCCTGGTGGAAGAACAAGAAGCGTGAGGAGCCGGACGCGCTCGACTTCGAGCGCTCCATGCTCATCAACGAGAAGGCCGGGGCCGTCACCAAGGACGACTATCCGGATTCCTGGCGGCAGGGGAAGCTCAAGTTCAAGGTGACGTACCAGTTCGAGCCCGGCGCGGACGCGGACGGCGTGACCGTCCACGTACCGCTCCAGGTGCTCAACCAGGTCACGTCCGAGGGCTTCGACTGGCAGATTCCGGGGCTGCGCGAGGAGGTCGTCACGGAGCTGATCCGCTCGCTGCCGAAGCCGATCCGCCGGCACTACGTCCCCGCCCCGAACTACGCGGACAAGTTCCTGGACCGGGCGGTCCCGCTCCAGGAGCCGCTGCCGTTCACCCTGGCGCGGGAGCTCCAGCGGATGGTCGGCGTGCCGGTCACGGCGGACGACTTCGACCTCTCCCGGGTCCCGGACCATCTGAAGATCACGTTCCGGATCGTCGACGAGCGGCGGCGGAAGGTCGCCGAGGACAAGGACCTGGAGGCGCTCAAGCTCCAGCTGCGGCCGAAGGCCCGGCAGGCGCTCTCCCAGGCCGCGGCGGCGACCGCAGGGCCCTCCGGAGAGTCCATCGAGCGGTCCGGGCTCACCGACTGGACGATCGGCACGCTGGACAAGGTCTTCGAGACGCGTCGTGCCGGGCAGCCGGTCAAGGCCTATCCGGCCCTCGTCGAGCAGGAGGGAGCCGCGGCGGGCACCGTGGCCGTACGCCTCTTCGACACCGAGGCCGAGCAGCAGCAGGCGATGTGGCGCGGCACCCGGCGGCTGATCATGCTGAACATCCCGGTGCACCCGGCGAAGTTCGCCTCGGACCGGCTCTCCAACCAGCAGAAGCTGGCCCTGTCCCGTAATCCGCACGGCTCGGTCCAGGCCCTCTTCGAGGACTGCGCCACCGCCGCCGCCGACCGGCTGATCGCCGCGCACGGCGGACCGGCGTGGGACGAGAAGGCCTTCCGGACGCTGTACGACAAGGTGCGCGCCGATCTGGTGGACCTGACCGTCCGCACCATCGACCAGGTCCAGCAGATCCTGGCCGCGTGGCAGGCCTGCGAGCGCCGGCTGAAGTCGACGAACAGCCTGACGCTGGTGGCCAACGTCACGGACGTGCGCGAGCAGCTGGCCCGTCTCGTACCGCCCGGTTTCGTTACGGCCACCGGACTGCGCCGGCTGCCGGACCTGATGCGCTACCTCGTGGCGGCCGACCGGCGGCTCCAGCAGATGCCGACGGCCGTCCAGCGGGACACCACGCGGATGGCGAAGGTCCACGAGATGCAGGACGAGTACGCCTGGCTGCTCGAACAGCTGCCGCAGGGCCGGCCGGTGCCGCAGGAGGTGCTGGACGTCCGCTGGATGATCGAGGAGCTGCGGGTCAGCTATTTCGCCCACGCGCTGGGCACCGCGTTCCCCGTCTCGGACAAGCGGATCGTCAAGGCGATCGATGCCCTCGCGCCCTGACGCGGGGGGCCCACGGGGGCTCGTGGGACGGTGACGGTGTCACCACCAGGAGTGAAGTCGACCTGGGCCTCCCACCTCCTGTACAGTCTGGTTTCGCAGCAAGCCGCAAGGCAAGCGGCGAAAACCTGGTCCTGTGGAGCAGTTTGGAGTGCTCGCCACCCTGTCAAGGTGGAGGCCGCGGGTTCAAATCCCGTCAGGACCGCAGTAGAAGAAAGCCCGGATCGTTTCGATCCGGGCTTTCTCGCGTCCTGCCCCACGTCTTGACGACTCCATCCGGCGGGGGTACCCCGGAGGAGCAGAGGCTGGCCCTGCCCCTCGGCGTTCCTCGGCGCCGCACACGGCGGGGGACGGCCGGGCTCACCGGGAGGTGGCTTGTATGTCCGCGTCCACGGCACGACATGAGACCCGCGCGCTGCTGCGCGCCCACCTGGCGGCCGCTTCGGCCTACCGCCACCTCACCCGGCACTGCGCGGTCTGCCATCGCCTCCTGCGGCTCGCCATGGAGCCCGGGGGCGACGGGGAGCCGCGAGCCTCCGGGAGCCCCTCGAGTGCCCCGCAGGAAGGCGTCGGGGGCCAGGCCTCCGCCGGACGGCCCGAGGGAGACGAGGCCGGGGCCGGGGCCGGGACCGAAAGGGCGGGGACCGAAAGGGCGGGGACCGAAAGACCCTCCGCGACATGACCATCGGCCGGGTGCTTCCGCGTTCGGTCAGTGGCAGTCTGGAAGTTGGCAAGCGCCGGACGGTGTGACGGTAGTCACCGAAAGAGTTTTCAGACCGGGGGATTTTACGCCTCCCCTACAACTGGTGAATTTAATATGTGCAATTGCACGGGGGTGACGGGCTGACGGGGACCGTTCCGTCCGGGGCTGTCCCCACGCGTCCGGGACGCTCACCCACACTCCCGCACAGACCCGCCCACAGACCCACGAAGGCCCCCGTCAGCGCCCTGAAGCCGACCGACCGCCCGGTTCTGATCCCCGGCCGCCCCGAGGGCCGGGAGAGGCCCGGGAGCGACCGGGGAGGGCCGTCCGGGGCACAAAAAAGATCGCGCTGGACCCGGCGGAGTCCAGCGCGATCGATACGACGGCACCCGTAGGACACAGGTATGACGCCCGTTGGGGCAGGCGTCCGTCGAGTGGAGCTATGGGTGGGCGGCTGGGGTTGGGGGACCTTGCAGCTGCCCGGATGGTGATGCTGTGCTGCTGTATTGCCGTGCTGCTGTGTTGCTGCGGGGCAGGGGTGTGTCAGGCCTCGCTGCGCTGCTGCGGAATACCCGCAAGCAGTGCGCGGACCTCGGCCTCGCGGTACCGGCGATGTCCACCGAGCGTGCGGATGGACGTGAGCTTGCCAGCCTTGGCCCAACGGGTGACCGTCTTCGGGTCCACGCGGAACATCGTGGCAACCTCAGCCGGGGTCAGCAGCGGCTCGGCATCAGGGGTGCGAGCGGTCATGAGCGGCCTCCTCGGGAGAACCGAACCTTCTCGGTTCTTTCCTCTAAATTCTGCACCTTGACCCGCGTTGCCCGAAATGGCGGACGCGGGCCGAGTCGGTTATAGGACGAACGGCTTGTCCTCGGCACTACAACTACACCATCCGTCCAGCCACGTCGGCCAAACCGATGGAATTGCCCTCCCAGGTGTTCATCAGCGACGGAAGCCGATGGACCATGCCATAGCGGACAGTCACGCCCCAGTAACGATCAGTCACAGAGCGATCAGGAGCCGTCAGACCACCCATAGAGTGCAATGTCGAGCATTCTGCCCTTACTTGGACAGAAGGAGCCCTCCCCGGACTCCTTGTCCTATTTTGGCATGAGGGGTAGGGATAGGCGCAAGGGCCCCGTTAGTGCTGTCCATCACGCTTGAGGCAAAGGCCCGGTTCAGGACGTAGGTCCTAGGCCCAGCGGAGTACGCTTCCGCCCCACACATCGCACGTGCCACACAGGACTCAGGTTCACGGCCCGTCAACTGTTTGCCGAGCCCCGCTTCGTCGCCCTCCGTCGAGGCGACCCGGCTTCCTCCTCCTTCCGTACGCTCCGGCCTCGCGGCCTGCCCGCCGGCCCCTCGGCCGTCCTGGATGAAGGATGCCCCGGTTCCATCACCTTGATGCCACTGTGGGCCTTTTCACGTCAATTGATGAACTGGAGGTCCCGGACCGCCCGCCAGCGCTCCGCGAGCCGCGCGTACGCCTCCCCCGCGCCCTCGCCGTCGCCGTCCCGCAGCGCGGCGAGCCCCTCCGCCACATCCGCCGCCGACCGGTCCCCGGCGAGCCGCTCCGCCGGCAACGCGTGCACCAGGCCTCCGTAGTCCAGCTCGATCAGGGAGCGCGGATGGAACTCCTCCAGCCAGCGCCCCACGTCCACCAGGCCCTCGGTCAGCGGGCCTTCGGGAACGTGTCCGCGCAGCGTCCGCAGCGCCCGCGCCAGCCGGCGCCGGGCCTCGACCATCGGGGTGCGGTAGCGCAGCACGGCCCCCGCCCCCTCGGCGTCCGCCGCCACGTACTCCCGCTCCTCGTCGCGGAAGAGGACGAACCAGCGCACCGGGACCTGCCACACCGTCGTGCGGATCCAGGGCCTCGCGTCCGGGTGGAGCCGCTGCCAGCGCTCGTGATCCGCCGCCGCCTGACCGCGCACCACCGCGGGCAGCACGACGTCGAGCACGTTGGCCGGAAACATGCCCTCCAGTTCCTCCAGGGCCAGCCAGCCCCGCAACCTGGTCCGCCACGGGCAGACGCACACCACCCCGTCCAGCTCCGCCACGAACGCGTCGCCGCTCTCGCGCACCGGCACCCCGACCGGCGGCGTCGACGCCAAGTCGGCCAGCGAGCGACGCAGTTCGTCCTGGGCCGTGGGAAGGTCCTCGCGCCGCGCGTAGCGCGCCCAGTGACTCCGTTCGGGCTCGGCGAACGCGGCGAGCGGCTCGTAGATCCGGAGGTAGGACGTGTAAGGGACGAGCAGCGAAGACACCACCGACATGCAGCGCATCGTGTCACGGCGGTACACCCCCAGGGGGTGATCCTCCGCACCGGGGCGGATCCGCGCCGCCGGAGGACTTACGCTCTTGCCCATCGGACCGGCCGTGCCGGTCGGTCCGGGGCCCTCCCCACCCCCAGGAGGGTCTCCGCCGCTTCGAACTTGGGAGTCACCACAGTGACCGATGTGACCGACGGCGTCCTGCACACCCTGTTCCACTCGGATCAGGGAGGTCACGAGCAAGTCGTGATCTGCCAGGACCGTGCCACCGGCCTCAAGGCCGTCATCGCCCTCCACTCCACCGCCCTGGGCCCGGCCCTCGGCGGCACCCGCTTCTACCCGTACGCCACCGAGGCGGACGCCGTCGCCGACGCGCTGAACCTGTCGCGCGGGATGTCGTACAAGAACGCCCTGGCCGGTCTCGACCACGGTGGCGGCAAGGCCGTCATCATCGGCGACCCGGAGAGGATCAAGAGCGAGGAACTCCTCCTCGCCTACGGCCGGTTCGTCGCCTCGCTCGGCGGCCGCTACGTGACCGCCTGCGATGTCGGCACCTACGTCGCCGACATGGACGTCGTCGCCCGGGAGTGCCGGTGGACCACCGGCCGCTCCCCCGAGAACGGCGGCGCGGGCGACTCCTCGGTGCTCACCGCGTTCGGCGTCTTCCAGGGCATGCGGGCCTCGGCCCAGCACCTGTGGGGCGACCCGACGCTGCGGGGCCGCAAGGTCGGCGTCGCCGGGGTCGGCAAGGTGGGCCACCACCTCGTCGAGCACCTGCTCTCCGACGGGGCCGAGGTCGTGATCACCGACGTCCGCGAGGAGTCGCTGCGCCGGGTCACGGATCTGCACCCCGAGGTGACTGTGGTGGCGGACACCGACGCGCTGATCCGCACCGAGGGCCTGGACGTCTACGCGCCGTGCGCGCTCGGCGGCGCGCTGAACGACGACACCGTGCCCGTGCTCACCGCGAAGGTGGTGTGCGGCGCGGCCAACAACCAGCTGGCGCACCCGGGCGTCGAGAAGGACCTGGCCGACCGGTCGGTTCTCTACGCGCCCGACTACGTGGTCAACGCCGGCGGCGTCATCCAGGTGGCCGACGAGCTGCACGGGTTCGACTTCGACCGGTGCAAGGCGAAGGCGACGAAGATCTTCGACACCACGCTGGAAATATTCGCACGTGCGAAGGCGGATGGGATTCCGCCGGCCGCGGCGGCCGACCGGCTCGCCGAACAGCGGATGGCGGAGGCGCGCACCCGCTGACCGTGTGGCCCTCGGCCGCCCCTACGGCCCGCCGGCCGGCGAGACAAGACTCACGCCGGTCGGCGGGTCGTACCTCCACAAGAGGTTAAAATCGCAGTTGACCAGGGAGGACGGGGCTCCTCGCTGGCCCTGTGTCGGGACCTGAACGCGGGCGGCGTACCGTATGGCCACGGAAGCAGGTACCGTTAAAGCTCTACGGGCGCGGTCTCTCTGTCGAGAGTCCGTCCCGAAACATGAACGCGTGTCAAGACTCTGGGGCCGTCGAGCCCCGTCACCGAGGGGGTCGAGCCATGGGGCGCGGCCGGGCAAAGGCCAAGCAGACCAAGGTCGCCCGCCAGCTGAAGTACAGCAGCGGCGGGACAGACCTGTCGCGTCTGGCCAATGAGCTGGGCGCATCGCCTTCGAGTCAGCCACCGAACGCAGAGCCGTTCGAGGACGACGACGAGGAAGATGACCCGTACGCACAGTACGCGGATCGCTACAACCAGGACGATGACGAGGATCAGGACGATCAGTCCGGTCCGTCGTCACAGCGCCGCGGCGCTTGACCTCGCGCTGACACATCAACCCGGTCCGGGCCTGTCCCGGGCCGGGTTCTGTGTGTCCCGGTCCGGATTCCCACGTGTCGTGCTGCCGGTGGTGCGCCGGGCGTGCTGCCGGTGGTGCGCCGGGCGTGCTGCCGGTGGTGCGCCGGGCGTGCTGTCGCCCCGCGCACCACGGCGTGACGGGGCCTAGCGGGCGTAGTCGCCGGTCAGCTCGGCGCCCGTGGTGTGCTCACCGCGGTCGGTGATCTCGCCGGCGACCCAGGAGTCGACCCCGCGGTCGGCCAGCGTCGTCAGCGCGGCGTCCACCGAGTCGGCCGGGACGATCGCGATCATGCCGACGCCCATGTTGAGCGTCTTCTCCAGCTCCAGCCGTTCGACCTGACCGGCCCTGCCGACCAGGTCGAAGACCGCGCCGGGCGTCCACGTGGAGCGGTCCACGGTGGCGTGCAGGCCGTCCGGGATCACCCGGGCCAGGTTGTTCGCCAGGCCGCCGCCGGTGACGTGGCTGAAGCCGTGCACCTCGGTCGTCCGGGTGAGGGCCAGGCAGTCCAGGGAGTAGATCCGGGTGGGCTCCAGGAGCTCCTCGCCGAGCGTGCGGCCGAACTCCTCGACCTCGCGGTCCAGAGCCCAGCCGGCCCGGTCGAAGACCACGTGGCGGACGAGCGAGTACCCGTTCGAGTGAAGACCGGACGACGCCATGGCGATCACCGCGTCACCCTTGCGGATACGGTCCGGGCCGAGCAGGCGGTCGGCCTCGACCACGCCCGTACCGGCTCCGGCGACGT
Organism: Streptomyces sp. NPDC026589; assembly: GCF_040638385.1. Classification (NCBI taxonomy): domain Bacteria; kingdom Bacillati; phylum Actinomycetota; class Actinomycetes; order Kitasatosporales; family Streptomycetaceae; genus Streptomyces; species Streptomyces sp. NPDC026589. The sequence continues at coordinate 193,345 of NZ_JBEZYG010000016.1, read as the reverse complement.
CGAAGTCGTCCGGGCCGAGGAGACCCGGGTGCTCGGCCGTCTCGCCGCCGACCAGGGAGCAGCCCGCCAGGACACAGCCTTCGGCGATGCCCTTCACGATGGCCGCGACACGCTCGGGGTGCACCTTGCCGACGCAGATGTAGTCGGTCATGAACAGCGGCTCGGCGCCGCAGACGACGAGGTCGTCCACGACCATGCCGACGAGGTCGTGGCCGATGGTGTCGTACACGCCCATCCGACGCGCCAGGTCCACCTTGGTACCCACACCGTCGGTGGCGGAGGCGAGCAGCGGGCGCTCGTAGCGCTTCAGCGCGGAGGCGTCGAAGAGGCCGGCGAAACCGCCGAGACCGCCGAGGCCGGCGACCTCCGGCCGCTGCGTCTTCTTCACCCACTCCTTCATCAGCTCGACGGCACGGTCACCGGCTTCGATGTCGACGCCGGCCGCCGCGTAGGAAGCACCTGTTGTCTCAGACATGGCCTGGGATCTTTCGTGTGGAGATACGGGGCTGGTGGGGGACGCGGCGGCGCGTCCGGGTCACGGACGGCGCAGCGCGTCGGCCGCGGCGGTCGCCGCCGGGCCCGCCGCCAGCTCGGTCTCCAGCAGCTGCTTGCCGAGCAGCTCCGGGTCCGGGAGCTCCATCGGGTACTCACCGTCGAAGCAGGCGCGGCAGAGGTTCGGCTTGTCGATCGTCGTCGCCTCGATCATCGCGTCGATCGAGATGTACGAGAGGGAGTCGGCGCCCATGGAGGTGCAGATCTCGTCGACGGTCATGCCGTTGGCGATCAGCTCGGCGCGGGTCGCGAAGTCGATCCCGAAGAAGCAGGGCCACTTCACCGGCGGCGAGGAGATCCGGATGTGGATCTCGGCGGCGCCCGCCTCGCGGAGCATCCGGACGAGGGCGCGCTGGGTGTTGCCGCGGACGATCGAGTCGTCGACGACCACCAGGCGCTTGCCCTTGATGACTTCCTTGAGCGGGTTGAGCTTGAGCCGGATGCCCAGCTGCCGGATGGTCTGGGACGGCTGGATGAAGGTCCGGCCGACGTAGGCGTTCTTCACCAGTCCGACGCCGAACGGGATTCCGCTGGCTTCGGCGTAACCGACGGCCGCGGGGGTGCCGGATTCCGGGGTCGCTATGACGAGATCCGCCTCGACGGGGGCCTCGACGGCCAGCCTGCGGCCCATCTCCACCCGGGAGAGGTAGACGTTGCGCCCGGCGATGTCGGTGTCGGGGCGGGCCAGGTAGACGTACTCGAAGACACAGCCCTTGGGCTTCGCTTCTGCGAAGCGCGAGGTGCGCAGGCCGTTCTCGTCGATGGCGATGAGCTCGCCCGGCTCGATCTCGCGTACGTAGCTGGCGCCGCAGATGTCGAGCGCGGCGGACTCGGAGGCGACGACCCAGCCGCGCTCAAGACGGCCGAGCACCAGCGGGCGGATGCCCTGCGGGTCGCGGGCGGCGTAGAGCGTGTGCTCGTCCATGAAGACGAGGGAGAACGCGCCCTTGACGTCGGGGAGCACCTTGGCGGCGGCTTCCTCGATGGTGAGCGGCTTGTCGTTCTCGTCGCGCTGCCCGGCGAGGAGCGCGGTCACCAGGTCGGTGTCGTTGGTCGCGGCGACCTGGGTGGCGCGGCCGTCCTTGCGCGGGAGGTCGGCGACCATCTCCGCGAGCTGGGCGGTGTTGACCAGGTTCCCGTTGTGGCCGAGGGCGATCGAGCCGTGCGCGGTGGCACGGAACGTCGGCTGCGCGTTCTCCCACACCGAGGCGCCGGTGGTGGAGTAGCGGGCATGACCGACCGCGATATGGCCCTGGAGGGAACCCAGAGACGTTTCGTCGAAGACCTGCGAGACCAGTCCCATGTCCTTGAAGACCAGGATCTGGGACCCGTTGCTCACTGCGATGCCCGCGGATTCCTGTCCGCGGTGCTGCAGGGCATACAGTCCGAAATAGGTGAGCTTGGCGACCTCTTCACCCGGAGCCCAGACACCGAAGACGCCACAAGCGTCCTGGGGGCCTTTCTCTCCGGGGAGCAGGTCGTGGTTGAGTCGTCCATCACCACGGGGCACGGCACCGAGTGTAGGCGAGATCGACCACTGGTCCGAATTGGGGACCGGTGGGCAAACCGTCGGCGGCCCATGGGGAACAGGCCCGCCCGCCACCCGGAGCGGGCGATTCGCGGGACTTCGGCCGGTGACGCTGTGTGACCGTCGCGCGGGCGGGGTGGCCCCCGCGAGACGAGTGCGGGGCTCACTTCCGGGCCGGGAGCCCGGTTACCGGCAGGTAGGGGCGGGTGGGGGCGGATGTGCGGGCGTGGCGCTCGGTGAACCTGCCCGATCGCCGCCCCGCCCGCTGGCCGAACGCTCGTTTCGTGGTGAGCCTCACACCCGGGGGCCCGCCCGGGGAGGAGCGAGCCGCTCCCCGGGGGCCCGCCCGGGGGAGAGTGAGCCGCTCCCCGGGCGCCCGCCGGGGAAGAGTGAGCCGCTCCCCGGGCGCCGACGAACCGCGGGAACGGGGCGCCCGTGCGGCGGGAAAGCCCGTGCCGCGGGCTGGACGGCGCGGGCGGTGGAGGGTGGAGGCCGCAGTCCGCAGTTCGAGACCACCGTTGACAGGCCCGTGTCCCGTTGGCAGGCTCCCTCCCCATGCAGCCCCTCGGTGATCTCTCGATCACACTCGTGGAGCGCCGGCACGTCGATCTGGGACGTGTAGCGAGCGCCATCTGTCGCCACGCCTGAGGCAGCCGCACCTCCAGAACCCCGCAGGGCTCCGCCCCGGGCTTCGACATGCGTGCACGCGTTCATCTCCCCCCTCTTTCGCTCCCCGCGGGCGGGTGAGCCCGTCCGCGGGCCCCCACGCGCCGGGAAGTCGCGCCCACCGCCTCGCGTCCTGTCCTCCGACCGGCGCCCGAGGCCCTCCCAGGAGCCCTCATGACCTCCCGCGATGTACACGCACGTCCGGACAAGCGATCCGGGACGCCGCTGAGCCGGCGCGCCTTCACCACCGCGGTCGGCGCCACCGCCGTCACCGCGGCCGGAATACAGGCGGCCGTTCCGGCGGCCGCCGCCGGAACGGCCGCCGACGACGCGACACGGGAACGTCCGTTCCGTGCCGCCCGTGGCAGGCACGCGCGCCGTCCCAACATCCTCTTCATCCTCGGCGACGATCTCGGCTGGGCAGACCTCTCCTCGTACGGGTCTCCGCACATCCGCACGCCCCACCTGGACCGGCTGGCGCGGCAGGGCGTGCGCTTCACCGACGCGTACTCGGGGTCGGCGACCTGCTCCCCCACCCGGTTCAGCCTCTACACGGGGCGCTATCCGGGACGGACGAGAGGCGGGCTCGCCGAACCCATCGCCGACCGGTCGGTGGGTCTTGAGCCCACCCACCCGACCCTGGCGTCCCTGCTGCGCGGCGTCGGCTACTCGACCGCGCTGATCGGCAAGTGGCACTGCGGATACCTGCCGGACTACAGCCCGACCAGGTCGGGCTACGACGAGTTCTTCGGCAACTTCGGCGGAGCCCTGGAGTACTACTCCAAGCTCGGCCTGGCGGGTGAGTACGACCTGTACGAGGGCGACGCCGAGTACAAGGACCTGCGGTACTACACCCGGGTCCTCACGGAGCGCGCGAGTGAGTACGTACAGCGTGACCACGGCGACAGGCCGTGGCTGCTCAACCTGAACTTCACCACCCCGCACTGGCCCTGGATCGCCGAGGGCGACACGGAGGCGAGCGCCGAGATCGTCCGCCGGATCAAGGCCGGCGACCGGTCCGCCCTCCGGCACGGCGACGGCGGCTCGATCGAGAAGTACACGGAGATGGTCGAGGACCTGGACCGCTCGGTCGGCGAGGTGCTGAAGGCGCTGAAGCGGTCCGGGCAGGAGAAGGACACCCTGGTCTTCTTCGCCAGCGACAACGGCGGCGAGCGGTTCTCCTACAACTGGCCGCTCGCCGGCGGCAAGAGCTCGCTCCAAGAAGGCGGCATCCGCGTCCCCTCGGTGCTGCGCTGGCCCGCGCGCATCGAAGGCCGGCAGGTCAGCGACCTCCCGGTGTTCTCCCCCGACTGGACGGCCACCCTGCTGGAGCTGGGCGGGGCACGACCGGACCCCGCCCACCCGCTGGACGGCATCAGCCTCGCGGGATATCTGCTGCGGGGCGAGACGCCGAGGGAACGCGACCTGTTCTGGCGGGTGCGCGGCGAACGGGCACTGCGGCGCGGCGACTGGAAGTACTACCGGGGAAGGAGCGGGACCGACCAGCTGTTCAACCTGGCCGACGACCGGCGCGAGCAGGCCGACCGCGCGAAGGCCGACCCGGCGCGGCTGGCCGAACTGCGGGCGTCGTGGGAGAGGACGGACTCCGGCCTGCTGTCCTATCCGACGGGTTCCTGAACCGCCTCCGTGGTGCCTGGCGGCCCCGCCCCGACCGGTCGGCCCCGGCCGGCCGGGGCGGGGCCGGCCGGGGCGGGGGCGGTCGAGCCTCGGCCGGTCGAGCCTCGGCCGGTCGGGGCGGGGCCGGCGTCCCGCCGGGGCGGGGCCGACGTCCCGCCGGGGCGGGGCCGGCGTCCGCCTGCTCGGCGTGGGCCGCGGGGTCCGGGCACGTCTGCCTTCCGGGTTCAGCCGTGCTGGGAGCTGTTCGCGGCCCCGGCGGGCGCGACCGTGGCGCCGATGCCCTTGCCGTCGGCGGCGGTGAGCGTGAGGGCCTTGCCCTTGATCGTGTACGTGACCTTGCCGTCCAGGGCGGCGAGCACGGCGCGCTCCGTCCCCATCTCGGCCTCCGGGCACATCTTGCGGGTGCCGGCCACCGGTCCGAACGTGATCGTGGACCCCTTGACCGTTGCCCGGCCGCTGAAGGAGTTGCAGCCGGAGTTGCCCCGTACGGTGCCGTCGTCGGCGAAGGTCAGATGGGGCGCCCGTTCCTTCGGCAGGTCCGCCGGTACGGTCGTGGCGGTCTCGCCGCTGAGCAGCGTGGTCACGGCCCACCGGGTGCCGACCAGGTCGGCCGCCTTCTCCTCGCTGAGCTCCATGGTGTGGCCGCCTTCCTTGGTGAGGGTCAGCTTCTCGCCCGAGAGCTTCGCGGTGAGCTCGCCGCCCATCGCGTCGATGGCTGCCTTCTCGAACCTCTCGATGTCCTCGTCGCACGCCATCTGCGTGGTCACGGGCTTGCCCAGGGTGATCCGGTCACCTTCCACCCGGGCGTCCACGCCGATGTGGTTGCAGCCGAAGTCGGCCGTGGCCCGGCCCTTCGGGTCGATCTCCAGCCGGGCCCCCTCCGGAGCCTCGGTCTTCTTCCCGCCGACGGTCACGGAGTCGACGCGCCACGCGACCCCGGTGACGGGGACGTCGCTCCGCACGCTGTCGCCGCCCTCGCCGGATCCCTTGCCGGAGCCGGAACCCGACTCCGTACCGCAGGCGGCGAGGGTGAGGAGGGCCAGGACACTGACGCTGAGGGTCATCCGTTGTGTGCGCATGGCGATGTGACGGAACGGGGGGCCGATCCGGTTCCGCCCGCTCCGCTTCCCCGGTGGCCGCCTCAGCCCATCAGCGGCAGCAGCGCGGCCAGGTCGGCGCGCTCCCCACTGGCGCTGACCTCGGCGTCCGCCAGGGCCCGCGCCCACTCCGTACGCCCGGTGGCGAGCCGGACCCAGGTCAGCGGGCCGGTCTCCACGACATTCGGCGGGGTGCCCCGGGTGTGCTTGGGCCCGCCGATGCACTGGACCACCGCGAACGGCGGGATCCGCACCTCCACCGATCCGCCGGGCGCCCGGTCCGCGAGGGTGTCGGCCAGCAGCCGGGTGCAGGCGGCCAGCGCCTGGCGGTCGTAGGGGATCTCCGAGCCGAGCGCCTCGTTCAGGTCGTCCGTGTGGACGATCAGCTCGACGGTCCGGGAGACCAGGTAGTCCGTCAGCCGCATGGAGCCGACCCGGACGGACAGCAGCCGCTCCCCCGTGCCGGTGACCGGGACGGCCCCGGTGAACCCCGCTTCCGCCTCCTCGAACAGTGTGGCGAGGTCGGGGCGGGCGGCCGCCACCTCCTCGACGCCCTCGGCGATCCCGGCGGCGTGCGCGGCGGTGGCCGACGGCCACTCCAGCAGGGCGAGCTGAGGCTTGGGACCGGGCGGCTCCGGCAGGGCCAGGGCCCGGGTGACGCTGCTCAGCCCTACCGCGATGTGCACGGCGAGCTCGCGCACCGTCCAGTCGCCGAGCCGGGTCGGCCGGGCGAGCTGGTCGGGCGTCAACCCAGCGACGGCGTCACGCACATGCGCGAACTGGGCGAGGACCGCCGTCCGGGTCCTGAGGTGGTCGTAGGCGCGCGGGCGCTTCTTGGCCGGGGGCATGGAGCCGAGATTAGCGGGCCCCACTGACACCGCCCGGTCAGGTCCGTGTGGCCTGTTCCCCGGGCTGCTCGGTCCGCTCCTCGGTCTTCTCCGCCTGGTCCTCGGTCTGATCGGCCTCCTCGACGGTGAACATCTCGCCGTTCGCGGGGACGCCGACGCCCCGCCAGGTGAACGGGACACCGTGCGCGGAGTCCGGGTCGGGGCCGTCCATCAGGTGGAAGTGGAGGTGCGGTTCGGTGGTGTTGCCGGAGTTGCCCACGCGCCCGAGCCGCTGCCCGGCGCGGACCGTGTCCCCGGCCTTCACCTGGAGCGAGTCGCGCTGGACGTGGGCGTAGACGGCGTACGTGCTGTCGCCGAGGTCGAGGATCACGTGGTTGCCGATGATCCGGCTCGCACCGAGCACGTCCCGTACGCCGCCCTCGATCAGCATCAAATAGAGCAGCGCCGGCAGCGAGTTGCGGCTCAGGTGGTCGCGCTGGCCGTCGCGCGCCCGGACGACCGTGGCGTCGGCCACCGCGAGCAGCGGGGCGCCGAACGCCGGGAAGTCACGGTTGCGGCGGACGACCGGCCAGAAGAGGCGGAACGGCGGCCGGGCCGGGGACTCGCCCTCCCCTACCTCGGGCTCCGCCACGATGTCGATCGCGTACGTCTGCCCGTACACGTGTGTCCCATGGCTCGGCACCTTGTCCGCCGGGCTGTTCAGGGCGGACCAGCGGCCGGTCACCGGCGGGGCGACCTCGACGGCGGGGCGGCTCTTCGACGTCGCCCTCGGACCGGTACGGCTCATGACGAGGCCGATGAGCACAGCCGCACCCGCGGGCACGAAGGTCAGGCCGAAGGGCAACAGCGGTTCGGAGAAGACCCCGATGAGCACGAGCGCGAGAAAGACGAGCCAACTCACTCGGTAGAGCACCATCATGACTTTGCGGACAGGCATGATCACTTCCCCCTGGTCTCATGGTTCCGGTTTCAGGGCCGCGCCGCCGTCAGCACCACCAGCAGCGGTACGACCCGGGTGGGCGGCACCTCGTACCTGCCTCGCCCGGCCGCGTGCAGCCAGCCCGCGCCGGTCAGTTGGCGCAGGTGGTGGTAGATCTGGCCGGTGGTGCCCAGCTCGTCGAGCGCGGCCAGTTCGGCGGTCGTCCTCAGACCGCCGAGGATCTCGCGGAGCAGGCGCAGCCGGACCGGGTGGCCCAGCGCGGCGAACGAATCGGCGGCGTCCGCCCAGTCCCCGTCGAACAGGGCCTCGGTGAGGGCGCCGTACTGCCACTCGTAACTCTCGCCGGTGGGCAGCCGTACCGAGCCCGTGTAGAGCACTCCCCCGTCGGCCGCGGCCTCCCCGACCTCGGCGAGCTGCTGTTTCAGCCCGTCCAGCGCCCAGAAGTCGCCGTCGCCCAGGCGGGGGGACTCGGAGTCCCGCCGCTCCAGTGCCGTGAGCCGCCTCTCCAGCTCGGCGACCCGCTGCTCCAGCTCCATGACACCAACCTTACGTAATTACGTAATCTCTTACAAGAGTGTGAGGTAAACGGCCGAAGCCCCCGCCCGGAGGACCCGGGCGGGGGCTTCGGCGGCGCCGGTCGGCGCGCGGCTCAGGCGAGCAGCGCGGGGATCGTCGCCTCGTGCGCCGTACGGAGCTCGCTCAGCGGGATGCTGAACTCACCCTGGATCTCGATCTCCTCGCCGTCCACGACACCGATGCGGGTGACGGGCAGTCCGCGCGCACCGCACATGTCGTTGAAGCGGAGCTCCTCGCTGCGCGGGATCGCGACGACCGCGCGTCCCGCCGACTCGGAGAACAGGAACGTGAACGCGTCCAGGCCGTCCGGCACGACCAGCCGGGCGCCCTTCCCGCCGCGCAGGCAGGACTCGGTGACGGCCTGGATCAGGCCGCCGTCGCTCAGGTCGTGCGCGGCGTCGATCATGCCGTCGCGGGAGGCCGAGATGAGGATCTCGGCGAGCAGCTTCTCGCGGCCCAGGTCCACCTTCGGCGGCAGGCCGCCCAGGTGCTGGTGGACGACCTCGGACCAGGCCGAGCCGCCGAACTCCTCGGTCGTGTCGCCCAGCAGGTAGAGGAGCTGGCCCTCTTCCGCGAAGGCGATCGGCGTACGCCGGTTGACGTCGTCGATCACGCCGAGCACGGCGACGACCGGCGTCGGGTGGATCGCCGTCTCACCGGTCTGGTTGTACAGCGAGACGTTGCCGCCGGTGACCGGGGTGCCCAGCTCCAGGCAGCCGTCCGCGAGACCGCGGGTGGCCTCGGCGAACTGCCACATGACGTCCGGGTCCTCGGGGGAGCCGAAGTTCAGGCAGTCCGAGATGGCCAGCGGCTTGGCGCCGGAGGCGGCGACGTTGCGGTACGACTCCGCCAGCGCGAGCTGCGCGCCGGTGTACGGGTCGAGCTTGGCGTACCGGCCGTTGCCGTCGGTCGCCATGGCCACGCCCAGGTTCGACTCGGCGTCGATGCGGACCATGCCCGCGTCCTCGGGCATCGCCAGGACGGTGTTGCCCTGCACGAAGCGGTCGTACTGGTCGGTGATCCACGCCTTGGAGGCCTGGTTCGGGGAGGCGACCAGCTTGAGGACCTGCTCGCGCAGCTCGGCCGCGTTCGCCGGGCGGGCGAGCTTGCCCGCGTCGTCCGCCTGGAGCGCGTCCTGCCAGGACGGGCGGGCGAACGGGCGGTGGTAGACCGGGCCGTCGTGGGCGACCGAGCGCGGCGGTACGTCCACGATCTGCTCGCCGTGCCAGAAGATCTCCAGCTGGGAGCCCTCCGTCACCTCACCGATGACGGTGGCGATGACGTCCCACTTCTCGCAGATCTCCAGGAAGCGGTCCACGTGCTGCGGCTCGACGATCGCGCACATGCGCTCCTGCGACTCGCTCATGAGGATTTCCTCGGGCGAGAGGGAGGAGTCGCGCAGCGGAACGGTGTCCAGCTCGACGCGCATGCCGCCGGAACCGGCGGAGGCCAGCTCGCTGGTGGCGCAGGAGAGCCCGGCGCCGCCGAGGTCCTGGATGCCCGCGACGAGCTTCTCCTTGAAGATCTCCAGGGTGCACTCGATGAGGAGCTTCTCCTGGAACGGGTCGCCGACCTGGACGGCGGGGCGCTTGGCCGGCCCGGTGGACTCGAAGGTCTCGCTCGCCAGCACGGACACGCCGCCGATGCCGTCGCCGCCGGTGCGGGCGCCGTACAGGATGACCTTGTTGCCGGGACCCGACGCCTGCGCGAGGTGGATGTCCTCGTGCTTCATCACGCCGATGCAGCCGGCGTTGACCAGCGGGTTGCCCTGGTAGCAGGCGTCGAAGACGACCTCGCCGCCGATGTTGGGCAGGCCCAGGCAGTTGCCGTAGCCGCCGATGCCCGCGACGACGCCCGGCAGGACGCGCTTGGTGTCGGGGTGGTCGGCCGCACCGAAGCGCAGCGGGTCCACGACCGCGATCGGGCGGGCGCCCATCGCGAGGATGTCGCGGACGATGCCGCCGATGCCCGTGGCCGCGCCCTGGTAGGGCTCGATGTACGAGGGGTGGTTGTGCGACTCGACCTTGAAGGTGACCGCGTACCCCTGGCCGACGTCGACGACGCCGGCGTTCTCACCGATGCCGACGAGCATGGCGTCGTTGGCGGGGACCTTCTCGCCGAACTGCTTGAGGTGGACCTTGCTGCTCTTGTACGAGCAGTGCTCCGACCACATCACCGAGTACATGGCGAGCTCGGCGCCGGTGGGACGGCGGCCCAGGATCTCGCGGATCCGGGCGTACTCGTCCTCCTTGAGGCCGAGCTCCTTCCAGGGCTGCTCGGTGTCCGGGGTCTCGGCCGCGTGCTTGACCGTATCCAGGCTCATGCGTTGACCAGCTTCTTGATGATCGAGGTGAAGAAACCGAGGCCGTCGGTGCGGCCGGTGCCGATGAGCGGCTCCACGGCGTGCTCCGGGTGCGGCATCAGGCCGACGATGTTGCCCGCGGCGTTGGTGATGCCCGCGATGTCGCGGAGCGAGCCGTTGGGGTTGCCGTCCAGGTAGCGGAAGGCGACGCGGCCCTCGGCCTCCAGCTCGTCGAGCGTGTGCTCGTCGGCGGTGTACCGGCCGTCCACGTTCTTGAGCGGGACGCTGATCTCCTGGCCGGCGGTGTAGTCCGAGGTCCAGGCGGTCTCCGCGTTCTCCACCCGCAGCCTCTGGTCGCGGCAGATGAAGTGGAGGTGGTTGTTGCGCAGCATCGCGCCGGGCAGCAGGTGCGCCTCGGTCAGGATCTGGAAGCCGTTGCAGATGCCGAGGACCGGCATACCGGCCTTCGCCTGCTCGATGAGGGTTTCCATGACCGGCGAGAAGCGGGAGATCGCACCGGCGCGGAGGTAGTCCCCGTAGGAGAAACCGCCCGCCAGGACGACCGCGTCGACCTGGTGCAGGTCCTTGTCGCGGTGCCACAGGGATACGGGCTCGGCGCCCGCGATCCGGACGGCGCGCAGGGCGTCCTGATCGTCGAGGGTGCCGGGAAAAGTGACGACGCCGATACGGGTGGTCACTTCTCCTCCTCCACCTTCACGACGAAGTCCTCGATGACGGTGTTGGCGAGGAACGTCTCGGCCAGCTCGTTAATACGGGCGAGGGCGGCGTCGTCGACCGGTCCCTCGACCTCCAGCTCGAAACGCTTTCCCTGACGAACGTCCGCGATTCCCTCGAAGCCGAGACGGGGCAGTGCGCGCTGCACCGCCTGTCCCTGCGGGTCGAGGATCTCGGGCTTGAGCATGACGTCGACTACGACGCGTGCCACTGGCACTCCCGGTGTGGTGGTGTGGTGCGGCTGTCTCTCCGGGGGGTTCCCCAGACCCCCGCGGGTCCACTCAGCGTACCTGGCCAAAATTTCTACGCGGGTAGATATCGGGCGGGACGGACATCACGGGGCCCTGCGCGGATCACACCGAGATATCGGGCACGACACCGCACGGGAAAAGGTCTGGAAAAATCACGTCCGGATTGCACACGGATTGCACACGGACACGCGGATGCAATTGGCTGGGCTTCACAATGCGGTACCCACCGCTGTACAAATGATTACCGGGGAAAGCAACATTGCCCCCGGGACAACGGAACAGTCGACATCTCGTCGATCCACATCCGCCCGCCTGGCAGCCGGAAGGCAGGTGGCCGCGCACGATGGACGCGCGGGCGCCGTAGGAAAGGACCGATATCCGTGGCTCAGCGCGTAGTGGTGACGCTCTCCGACGACATCGACGGGGGAGCAGCGGCGGAAACGGTGACCTTCGCCCTGGACGGGAAGACGTACGAGATCGATCTCAATCCCGCCAATGCGAAGAAACTGCGGAAGACCCTGGCTCCTTACGTGGCCGCCGGCCGAAAGCAGACAAATGCCAGCAAGCACGGCAGGACGCCCACGACCTACCACCACACCTCCCTCGCCCCGGACCCTGCGGCCGTCCGCGCCTGGGCCCGCTCGCACCGGATGGAGGTGCCGGCCCGGGGCCGCATCCCGAAGAAGGTCTACGAGGCGTTCGACGCGGCGAGTTGAGCCGCCGCCGCGGTGACGGTCGGCCGGGCCGGACTCCGGCTGCGCGGGCCGGACGGGTGCGGTGGGCCCGGGCCGGGCGGCCCGCCGGCCGCGGTGGGTCCGGGCCCTGTGGCCCGCCGGCCGCGGTGGGTCCGGGCCCTGTGGCCCGCCGGCCGCGGTGGGTCCGGGCCCTGTGGCCCGTCGGCCGCGGCGGGTCCGGGGGCCGGACGCTCCGTCAGGCGCCCCCGGGCGCCCCGCCGGCCGGGGCCCCGGAGCCGTTCCGCAGGGTCCTGGGGGAGCCGACTTGCGCGACACCCCCGCAGGTCGGCTAGAGTCTGGAGCACGCCGAGGGGCGCGGCCGCAAAGCCGAATCCCACGCAGCGTGCGGGTGTAGTTCAGTAGTAGAACATCCCCCTTCCAGGGGGAAGGCGCAGTGTGCAATTCCTGTCACCCGCTCTGCACAACTCTTCGGACCACTTCGTTGGATCAGGTAGAGTGGTGCTCGCTCCACCGGTGAAAGCCGAGTGGCTGCACTGCGGACGTAGCTCAGTTGGTAGAGCGCAACCTTGCCAAGGTTGAGGTCGCCAGTTCGAACCTGGTCGTCCGCTCAGCATCAGAGGCCCTGACCTTCTCGGTCAGGGCCTTTGTCGTGCTCCTGCCTCTCTCCTCCCCGCCGCCCTCATGACGTTTGTCATGAGCAGTGGTGACAGCGCGCACTGCTCGCGGGCCGGTTCCGGCGGAAACCTTGAAGCATGACCAGCGACGACATTCTCAGCGACCGCGCGGACGGTCCCGTGATCGAGGCGAACGGAGTTCGGCGGCGTTACGCCGGCGGCTTCGAGGCCGTGTCCGGGATCTCCTTCTCCGTGGCCCGCGGCGAACTGTTCGCCCTGCTCGGGACGAACGGCGCGGGCAAGACCTCCACCGTGGAGCTCCTCGAAGGCCTGGCGCCACCGACCGACGGAACGGTACGGGTCCTCGGCCACGACCCGTACCGCGAACGCGCCGCCGTCCGCCCCCGTACCGGGGTGATGCTCCAGGAAGGCGGCTTCCCCTCCGACCTCACGGTCATGGAGACCGTACGCATGTGGTCGGCCTGCACCACCGGCGCACGCCCGGCCGGCGAGGCCCTGGAGATGGTCGGCCTGACCGGCCGGGGAAACGTACGGGTCAAGCAGCTGTCCGGCGGTGAGAAGCGCCGCCTCGACCTGGCCCTGGCCCTGACGTCCCGGCCCGAGGTGCTCTTCCTCGACGAGCCGACGACCGGACTGGACGCCGAGGGCCGGCAGGAGACCTGGGAACTCGTCCGGGCGCTGCGGGACAACGGCACCACCGTGCTGCTGACCACGCACTACCTGGAGGAGGCCGAGGCGCTCGCGGACCGGCTGGCGATCATGCATCAGGGGAGGATCGTGACGACCGGGACCATCGCCGAGGTGACCGCGCAACAGCCCGCCAGGATCCGGTTCGTGCTGCCCGAGGCCGTGCCGGCGGCGCGACTCCCGCTCTCCCTGCGGGCGGCGGCTGAAGGGTCCCGGGTCGAGATCCGCACCCCCGCCCTCCAGGAGTCGCTGCACGAACTCCTGGAGTGGGCCCGCGAGTCCGGCGTACGGCTGCACGGCCTCGACGCCCGCTCCGCCTCCCTGGAGGAGGCGTTCCTCGACATCGCGAAGGCCCAGCACGCGCCCCGGGACCAGGACCCGCGCCAGGTCCACGACCGCTCCACCCGATCCGGCGGCACGAAGAGCACGAAGAGCACGAAGAAGGTGACGGCATGACGACCACCACGACCCCCGTCCGTGACCGGACGTCCGCCGGCTCCCCCACGGGCGCGGCGGCCGTGGCCCGGCGGCTGACCGCCCTCGGCCGCGCCGAGCTGATCCTCCTGCTGCGCAACCGGACCGCGATCGTCGTGGCCCTGCTGCTGCCCATCACGATGATCTTCGCGATGCGGTCCTCGCTCGAACAGATCGACCTCGGCGGCACCGGGCTCACCATCGCGGGCGCCACCCTGACCGGCGGCATCGGCATGGTGCTCGTCCAGGTCGTCTACATGAACCTCGTCTCCGCGTACGTCGCCCGGCGCGAGGAGCTCGTCCTGAAGCGGCTGCGCACCGGCGAGATCTCCGACCGCGAGATCCTCATCGGCACCGCGCTGCCGTCCGTCGCGCTGGCGCTCGCCCAGTGCGTGCTGCTCGTGGTGGCCGGCGCGATCGCTTTCGACCTGAGCGCCCCGCACCGCCCCGGCCTCCTGCTGGCCGGACTGCTGCTGGCCTTCGTCCTGATGTCCGCCCTGGCGGCGGCGACCACCGCGCTCACCCGGACGGTGCAGACCTCGCAGCTCACCACGCTGCCGCTGTTCTTCGTCTCGATGTTCGGCTCCGGGCTGTTCATCCCGCTGGCGATCTTCCCGGACAAGCTGGCCTCCGTCCTTGAGCTGCTGCCGATGACGGGCGTGATGACCCTGATCCGGCACGGCTGGCTCGGCGGCGTGGAGGGCGGCGACCTGTTCACGGCCGGGGTGACCGCGCTGGCCTGGACCGCTTTCGGCGTGTTTGCTGTGCGACGGTGGTTCCGCTGGGACCCGCGCGGCTGACATGAAGGGGCTGAGGGGTGTGATCGGTCGGGTACGGGGCTGGCGGCGCGGCTGGCACGAACGCAGCAAGCTTGAGCGCATCGACCTCTACACGCGGTTGACGCTCTGCTCGATCACCTGGGGCTTCGCGGTGTCCTGGGGGCTGCTGCCGCTCGGCGAGACCCTGGACGAGGGGCCGGTGGCGATGGCCCTGGGAGGGGCTTTCCTCGCCACCAACATCGCCCAGTCCGTGCTGAGCAACCGCAATCTGTCCCCCGCCTTCGACGACTACCGGGGGACGCAGCCGTTCCCTACGGGGCGGTTGCGCCTGCCCGCCGCGCTCCAGGTGCTGATGACCGGCCTTCTGGTGGCACTCGCGGCGGTGGGCGGTGTGAAAGGCGAGGGACTCGTCCTGCTGGTGCTGGACCTGCCCGTGGCGTTCACCATCCCGTACGTCCTGCTCGTTCCCGTCCGGAAGTTCCTGCTCCACTGCGCTGCCTTCTCGGTGGCCGTCGTAGCGCTCCTGGCGGCCGTGGGTATTCCGGGTGGTCTGCTGTTCGGGGCGGTCGTCTCGCTGGTCGTCGTCACCCTGCTGGTGCTCACCTCGGCACGGCCGAGCGTCTGGAGCCTCTCCGTGATGTGGCAGGCGGAGGAGGCGCGGGACATGCAGGCCCGGCTGGCGGTGGCGGAGGAGCGGCTGCGGTTCGGCCGGGACATGCACGACGTGCTCGGCCGGAACCTGTCGGTGATCGCCCTCAAGAGTGAGCTGGCCGTGGAGCTGGCCCAGCGCGGGAACCCCGCGGCGATGGACCAGATGGTCGAGGTGCAGCGGATCGCACGCGCCTCCCAGCAGGAGGTCCGCGATGTCGTACGCGGCTACCGGGAGGCCGACCTGCCCACCGAACTCATGGGCGCGCAAGGCGTGTTGCAGGCCGCCGGGATCACCTGCACCGTCGAGGGCGCGGACGGCGCGGCCGGCATCGGGGCTCCCGCCGCCGTCCAGGCCGCGCTCGGCTGGGTGGTCCGCGAGACCGCGACGAACGTCCTGCGCCACGGCGACCCGCGCCACTGCTGGATCCGGCTCACGCGGACGCGGGACGCGGTGGTCCTGGAGGTCGAGAACGACGGGGCCGGCGCCACCCGCCCGCTCAGCGGCGCTGACGACGACGACGGCGGCGACGGCGGCGGTTCGGGCCTGGCCGGGCTGCGGGTACGGCTCGGCGCGCTCGGCGGATCGCTCACCGCCGGAGCCGCCGGGGACGACCTCTTCCGGGTGACGGCGACGGTGCCGCTCACGGCTCCCCGCCCGGACGCGAACGGCCCCCTCGCTCTGTCCTCCGAGCCCGGACCTTCCCCCGCCCCTGCCGCCCACCCGGAGGAACGATGACCACCGCGCAGCCCCTGCGGGTTCTGCTGGCCGACGACGAGCACCTGATCCGGGGCGCGCTGGCCGCACTGCTCGCCCTGGAGGAGGACCTCGTCGTGGTCGCGGAGGCGGCGAGCGGCCCCGAGGCCCTGGCGATGGCCCTGGCGCACCGGCCCGACGTCGCCGTCCTGGACCTCCAGATGCCGGGCGCGGACGGTGTGAAGGTCGCCACATCGCTGCGGACCGAGCTGCCTCACTGCCGCACCATGATCGTGACCAGCCACGGCCGCCCCGGGCACCTCAAGCGGGCCCTGGCCGCCGGCGTACGGGGCTTCGTGCCGAAGACGGTCAGCGCCCGGCGGCTGGCGGAGATCATCCGTACCGTCCACGCCGGAAACCGTTACGTGGATCCCGAGTTGGCGGCCGACGCCATCTCCGCCGGGGACTCCCCGCTGACCGCCAGGGAGGCCGAGGTGCTCGAACTGGCGGCGGACGGAGCTCCGGTCGCGGAGATCGCGGAGCGGGCCTCGCTCTCGCAGGGGACGGTCCGCAACTACCTCTCCTCGGCCGCGACCAAGATCGGCGCGGAGAACCGGCACACGGCAGTGCGTCTCGCCCGCGAGCGGGGTTGGGTATAGTAGGCATCGCGCTTCGGCGCACTGCGGACGTAGCTCAGTTGGTAGAGCGCAACCTTGCCAAGGTTGAGGTCGCCAGTTCGAACCTGGTCGTCCGCTCCGAATGAAGAAGCCCCGGTCCTCTCGGACCGGGGCTTCTCGCGTATCCGGCCGCCGTTACGGCCTTGCGTATTCAGCTGCCGTCACGGCCTTGCGTATCCGGCTGCCGTCACGACCAGTTGGTGCCGGTCAGCACCTCGTACGCCTCGATGTACTTGGCGCGGGTCGCCGCCACGATCTCCTGCGGCAGCGCCGGGGGCGGCTGCTCGCTCGCGCGGTCCCAGCCGGAGGCCGGCGAGGTGAGCCAGTCGCGCACGAACTGCTTGTCGTAGCTGGGCTGCGCCCGGCCGGGCTCCCAGGTGGCGGCGGGCCAGAAGCGGGAGGAGTCCGGGGTCAGCACCTCGTCGGCGATGATCAGCCGCTCGGTCCCGTCCTCGGTGGTCTCGAAGCCGAACTCGAACTTGGTGTCGGCCAGGATGATCCCGCGCCCGTGCGCGATGTCCCGGGCCCGGCGGTAGACGTCGAGCGTCGTGCGCCGCAGCTCGGCGGCGGTCTCCGCACCGACCTCGCGGGCTACGTTCTCGTAGCTGACGTTCTCGTCGTGGTCGCCGACGGCCGCCTTGGTGGCCGGGGTGAAGATCGGACCGGGCAGCTCGGACCCGTTGACCAGTCCCTCGGGGAGACCGATGCCGCAGACCGTACGGGTGGCGTCGTACTCGACGAGTCCGGAGCCGGTCAGATAGCCGCGGGCCACGCACTCGACCTCGACCATCCGCAACGACTTGCAGATGAGGGTGCGGCCCGCCCAGTCGGCCGGGGCGCCCGGGGGCAGCTCGGTGGAGATGACGTGGTTGGGCACCAGGTCGGCGAGCTGGTCGAACCACCAGAGCGAGAGCCGGGTGAGGACACGGCCCTTGTCGGGGATCTCGGTGGGCAGGACCCAGTCGTACGCGGAGATACGGTCGCTGGCGACCATGACGAGGTCGCCCGCCTCGTTCCGGTACAGGTCACGCACCTTGCCGGTGTGCAGGTGGGTGAGGCCCGGTACCTGTACGGGCTCGGGCTTTTCTACAAAACCGGACACGGTGCCTCCGCGTAGATTGATCCAGGAGCGGTTCCGATTGTCCCGTATCCGCGGCCGGGTCCGCGCCCGGGGCCCGGTGACCGGCCGCGTGTTTCGAGGACTCGGGTCGGTCGTGCGTTTCGGAGGGCCCGGGGCGGTCGTGCGTTTCGAGGACCCGGGCCGTCGCGTTCCTCGGGCCGGGGCCGTCGCGTTCCTCTGACCCGGTCAGTCCCGCTTGCAGATCCGGTCGAGGAGGTTGGCCGTGGCCCGCTGAATGCGGGGGTCCGTGTGCCCGGGGCGGTCCAGGGCCGGGGACCAGGCGAAGGTGCCGGAGGCGAAGACGTACGCGCCGGAGGGGGACTGGTAGAGCGAGGTCTCCTGGTGTCGGGTGGTGCCCTCGGAGTCCTCGTACGGGGAGTGGGCGAGCAGGATCCGGTTGTCGTGCTCGGGCAGGCTGGTGCGCGGGAAGTAGCGGTCGGCCTCACCGGCGACCAGGCCCGGGATCTCGTCGCCCTCGACCGCGCCCGTGGAGTCCCAGAGCCAGTGCTCGGCGTTGCGCACGACGAGCGGGCGGGGATCGGGCACCCGGCCCGCGTACTGGATGCCCAGGAGCTGCTGCTCGGGCCGGTCCACCTCGCGCCACAGGGCGGACTTGCCGGGCCCCCGGCGCTTGCGGCAGGTCAGCAGCCGGTCCGCCTCGCCGGAGGCCGACGGGGCGAGGCCCACCTGCCAGTACATGGTGTTGGCGGAGAGGAAGACGAGCGAGGTGCCGGAGTCCCGGGCGCGCTCGGCGGCCCGGCGCATCGGCAGCGTCCAGTACTCGTCGTGGCCGGGGAAGACCAGGCCCCGGTAGCGGCTGGGGTCGACGCGGCCCGCGTGCAGGTCGCGGGCGTCGGCGTAGGCGAGGTCGTAGCCGTACCGCTCGGCCCAGCGGATGAAGTCGTACGCGTGCCCCACGTGCAGCGGCAGCCCGGCCCCGGCGTACGGGCGGTCGAAGGAGATCGTGACGGCGGCGTCCTCCTCGCCGAGCAGCCGCCCCTGCTCGTCCCACGCGTGGTAGAGGCTGGCACCGGTACGGCCGTCCTCCGGATAGAGGTTGTACGCCTGCCAGGTGATGTCGGGCAGCAGGAGCAGCAGGTCGGCGGGGTGGTCGTGGCGCACGGTGAAGGGGACGTGCGAGCGGTAGCCGTCAACAGTGGTCAGGACCGCCACGTACGCGCCGACGGACCAGTAGCTCGGGATCTGGAGCCGCCAGGACATCCACCAGTGGTGGCAGGAGACGGTCCGGTCGGCGGCGAGCGGCGGGGGCTGGACGATGCCGGAGAGCCGCGGACTCGTAGTGATCTTGGCCGCGCCGTCGCCGCCGTAATGACCGATCCGGTAGACGTCGACGGAGAACTGCTGGGGCGGGTCCACGGTGATGTGGAAGTCGATGGCCTCGCCGGGGGCCGCCGCGCCGGGCGAGACGAAGCCCTTGATCTGGCGGTGCACGTCGTCCGCGGTACGGGTGCCGCCGCCGGTGGAGCGGGCGAGGTCGGCGTACCAGGGAACCACCTGGCCGGTGTCGTCGAAGTAGTTCTCACTGCCGCGCAGCCAGGGCAGCGGGCCCTGCCCGAAGGGATCGCTCACCGCGTGCGCGAGGGCACCCGACTCCCACCGGCGAATCTGCTCCGCCCCCATGCCGCGCCCCTCCCTCGGATCCCCCGGACAGCTCTGGGGATCCCCCGGACAACTCTGGTGCGCCGAAAGTCAGCGCCGATCCCCAGCACATCACATAACGCACGCGGTTCGTCACCCTTCGTCGCTAATTGACGGGACCGGGAAGCCTCCGAGCCCTGTCGGTGGGCCTGTTGCACCGGGTCGTCGTACCAGGCCGGAGCTCGTCGTCGGACCAGGCCCGAGCTCGTCGTCGGACCGGTCGGCGCTGTGGTCGGACCAGCCGGACGGGCTAGCGGCGGGATCGGACGGCCGGCTTGTACACGGACCTGTCGGACCGGCTCGTACGCGGACCAGCCTCGGCCGGCTTGTGCTCGGACCAGCCTGTCAGCTTGTGCGCAGACCACTCGGATCGGCTTGCGCTCAGACGAGCCTCGGCCGGCTTGTGCTCAGACCAGTCGGACCGGCTTGTCGGAACGCACGCCCACTTCGGCGAGCCAGGACAGCAGCGGGTCCGGATCGCCGTCCTCGACGAGGCTGAGGACCGGGGCCGCGAGGTCCGCCCGGCGCTCGCCGCCGACGAGCAGGGCGGGGCCGTCCAGCCAGTCGAGGCCGGGGGCCGCGCCCGCCGTGTCCACGGCCGCGCAGCAGACCATGGCGGCGACGTGGTCGGCGAGCAGCTCGGTGCCCGTACGCGGCGGCTGGAGCGGGAAGAGGGGCAGCGGTCCCGGCCCCCAGAGGTCGAGGGGGTCGTCGGCCGCGCCGGCCCCCATACCGCCGTGACCGGGGCCGCTGTGCTCCGGTCCGCTGTGCCCCGGAGCCTCGGCAGCCTCACGGGCGACCGCCGCGCCGATACCCGCCGCGAGCTTCTCGCCCGGACCGCCGGGTCCACCGGAACCGGACAGATGCTCCATGACCCTGGCCAGTGTGGGGACGGCCGGGTCGGCGGCGGAGGCCCGGGGAACACCCAAGGTGTCCAGGACCCGGTGCAGCCGGGCCGCTTCTGTACGCCATGTGCGGTCGACGACCTCGTCGGGATACTGCTGCCAGTCCACCGGCGCCCAGCCCGGACCGCTCTCGGCGGGTCCGCCGTGGAAGAGCCGGGCGGCGAGCAGGGACGCCGCCTCGTCGGCCACCCCGGGCTCCTCCAGCAGGTCGCAGGCGGGCCGCTCGCCGAGGCGCAGGGCGAAGCCGTCGGCCAGCCGGTCCCGGCGGGACAGCTCGGTGAGCGCGGAGACGACCCCGGCGTCCAGCCGGGAGGGCCAGCGGCCCATCCGCCAGGCGGGCAGCGCCACCCGGGTCAACAGCCGGTCCCAGCCGGCATAGGCGAGGCCGACCTGTTCCTGGGCGGCGGTCCGCAGCCCGTGGTCGACCGTCTGGGCCCGCATGGACGCGGCGGCCGCCACACAGCGCTCCATCTCGGCGGCATGGTCCCGGCAGGCCCGCAGCAGCAGCCGGGAGACCCCGCCGGCGAAGGCGAGCGGCGCCCCGCGCACCGCGCCCCGCCCAGGGGCGGCGGCATCGGCGATCGAGGCGTCCAGGCCGCGTACGAAGCGGCGGGCGGCGGCTATGTCGGGGTGCGCGGACGGGCCGGTGCCCGCCACCACGGGCGCGAGGACCGCCCGGAGCTCGGCGACCCGCATCCACCACAGGAACGGCGAGCCGATGACCAGGACAGGTGCGGTATCCCCGGCCTCCACCGCGACCCCCGCGCCCCTCCGGAGCGCCCGGTGCGTCCGGTCCTCCAGCCAGCTGTCGCAGTCCGGGGTCAGCGCTATGGCCGAGGGCGCGGGCACGTCGAGCCGGTCGGCCAGGTCCCGGACCAGGCGGTAGAGGTCGGGCGCCCCTTCCTCCGGCACGGAGACGGTCGGGCTCATGGCGGGCCGCGCGCGGGCCACCGAGACGGCGACCAGGACGGTCACCAGCAGCACGACGACCGCGACGCCGAGGACCGCCCAGCGCACGGCGTCCCAGGGCGCACCGGCCAGGTGCCCCTGCGCGCCCGCGGCGAACAGCACGACGGCGACGGCCGCGGGCAGGATCGCCACGGCCAGTGCCCTGCTGCGGATCCGCAGCAAGGAGAGCGCTCGGGCCTGTGCGGCCCGCGCCCCCAGCTCCTCACCCACATCGATACCGGACACGCCGGACGTCACCCCCTCTGCCACGCGACGGTGTTGCTCACTCCCCCACTGTGGCACCCGGCACCGACATCGCAATGTCGGTGGGCCAAGTGCCCGAACGCTTGCGCCGCACCCTAGTTGGGGCCCCGGCAGCCGTCATCCGGATGGCCCAGTCGTCACTCGATGGAATGGCTTTGGGTAAAGCTGCTGACGTGTTCGCGTCCATGGGTAAGCGGCCCGGCCGACCGCTCGCCGCCGCGCCCGGACATGCGGCAGCCCCTCGCGCCTTCCGCGTACGCCGGTGGCGTACGGGGGCGGGCGGAGGGGCCACGGTGCGCGGGGAGCCGGTGACCGGGGCGGGTCAGCCCCGGGAGGCCTTCAGGGCGATGTCCGTGCGGTGCTGGGAGCCGTCCAGCCTGATCCGGCCGAGCGCGGTGTAGGCACGCTCCCGGGCCGCCGTGAGGTCCTTGCCGGTCGCGGTCACCGAGAGGACCCGGCCGCCCGCGCTGAGCACCGCGCCGCCCTCGGCGCGGGTCCCGGCGTGCAGGACGTACGCGTCGGGGGCATCCTGCGCCGCGACGTCCGCGAGCCCGTCGATCGGGTCGCCGGTGCGCGGGGTGTCCGGGTAGTTGTGCGAGGCGATGACCACGGTGACCGCGGCGTCGTCGCGCCAGTTCAGCGGGGGCAGGACGTCGAGCGTGCCGTTGGCGGAGGCGAGCAGGACACCGGCCAGCGGAGTCTTCAGGCGGGCGAGCACGACCTGGGTCTCCGGGTCGCCGAACCGGGCGTTGAACTCGATGACCCGCACGCCGCGCGAGGTGATCGCGAGGCCCGCGTAGAGCAGCCCGGAGAAGGGCGTGCCGCGTCGGCGCAGCTCGTCGACGGTCGGCTGGAGCACCGTCTGGAGGACCTCGTCGACCAGCTTGGGGTCCGCCCACGGGAGCGGGGAGTAGGCGCCCATGCCGCCGGTGTTCGGACCCTCGTCGCCGTCGAGGGCGCGCTTGAAGTCCTGGGCGGGCTGGAGCGGCAGCACGGTCGTGCCGTCGGTGATCGCGAAGAGGCTGACCTCGGGACCGTCGAGGAACTCCTCGATGACCACACGGTCGCAGGACAGCGCGTGGGCGCGGGCGGCGGCCGGGTCGTCGGTGACGACGACGCCCTTGCCGGCCGCGAGGCCGTCGTCCTTGACGACGTACGGGGCGCCGAAGGCGTCGAGGGCCTCGTCGATCTCCTCGGGGGTGGTGCAGACGTAGCTGCGGGCGGTGGGAACGCCGGCGCCGGCCATGACGTCCTTGGCGAACGCCTTGGAGCCTTCCAGCCGCGCGGCTTCGCCGGAGGGGCCGAAGCAGGGGATGCCGGCCGCGCGCACGGCGTCGGCGACCCCGGCGACGAGCGGCGCCTCCGGGCCGACGACCACCAGCCCGGCGCCCAGCTCGGTCGCGAGGCGCGCGACGGCGTCACCGTCGAGCGCGTCCACCGGGTGCAGTTCGGCCACCTCTGCGATGCCGGCGTTGCCGGGGGCGCAGTACAGAGCGGTGACATCGGGGTCGAGGGACAGAGAGCGGCACAGGGCGTGTTCGCGGGCGCCGCCGCCGATGACGAGGACCTTCACGGGTGCAGCCTAGCCGCCGGGCGCGGGGAGCTCGGACGGCCACCAGTCCGTGGACGGGCGGCTTCCCGCTCTCGCCGTCACCGCGTCGACGCGTCCTGCGCGGCACTGCGTCCTACGCGTCACTCGTCACTGTGCGCGGCAGTGCGTCCTCCGCGTCACCGCTCATCACCGCTCATCACTGCTCGTCACTGCTCGTTGGTGAACTCCTCGACGACCGTGGCGCCCAGCTCGCGGACGATCAGCTCGTGGCCGGAGAGGGCGGAGTCGACGAGATCCGGATCGTCGGCCTCCGGGGTGTCGTCCTCGGGGGCGACGTTACGCGGCGGCTCCGCCCCGTAAGAGCTGTGGGAGGGCTCGGGAGCGGGCACGGCCTCCCGGCCCCGCGGCGGCGCGGCGGGCGGCGGCTGCTGCTGGGGCGGCGGCGCGTGCTGCCCCAGCGGCGAGGGCGGGGGCTGCTGCGGGGCGGAGTGCTGGGGCCGGGGCTCGTACGCGACCGGGGCAGCGGGGGCTGCCGGGGCGGGCTGGTACTGCGGGGCGGGGCGTCCGGCGCCCGGGCCCGGGGGCGCCACACCGCCGCCGGAGGTGTCGATGACCGCTTCGATGCGCCACTGGGCGTTGAACCGTTCGACGAGGGCCTGCTTGAGGATCTCCTCGCTGCCGCTGCTCGCGAAGTTGTCCCGGGCTCCCGCGTTGAGGAAGCCGATCCGGAGCGTCGTCCCGTCGAACCCGGCGACCTGGGCGTTCTGGCTGAGCAGGATCCAGGTGAAGCGTCGGCGGCTCTTGACCGCCTCCAGGATGTCCGGCCACATGTTCCGCACCTGGGCAGCGCCCTGGGCCATGTCCTGGCCCCCCTCGGGCGCGACCGGAACGGCGGGGGCGGCCGGAGCGGCGGCGGGCGGCGGGGAGGCGGCGGGGGCCGGACCGCTGCCGGGGGCGGACGCGGTGGGCCAGCCGCCGGGGCGACGGGCCTGGTCCCCGCCGGCCGCTGCGGGCCAGGAACCGGGCCGCTGGGCGGGCTCGGCGGCCTGCGGGGCAGCCGGGGGGGCCTCGGCGGGAGCTTGCGGGGCGGGCTGGGCGACAGGCGGCGCGTAGGCGGGAGCGACGGGCGGCGCCTCGCCCCGTACGGCTGCACGGGCCGCGTCCGGGCCCACGGCCTGCGGGGCGTGAGCCTGCGGGGCGTGGGCGTCAGGGCTTGGTGCGTACCCCATCGGCGCCGCGGCGGCGGGCGGCGCGGCGAACCCGGCGGCTGCGGCGGCCGAGGCCCCGCGCTCCAGCCGGTCGAGGCGGGCCTGCAGCGACCGCTCGTCGTCGTAGGCGGCGGGCAGCAGGACCCGGGCGCAGATCAGCTCCACCTGGAGCCGCGGCGAGGTGGCCCCGCGCATCTCCGTGAGCCCGTCGTTGACCAGATCGGCGGCGCGGCTCAGCTCGGCGGCGCCGAAGACGGAGGCCTGGGCCTGCATGCGCTCGACGACATCGGCGGGCGCGTCGATGAGCCCCTTCTCGCCGGCGTCGGGCACGGCGGCGAGGATCACCAGGTCGCGCAGCCGCTCCAGGAGGTCCGCCACGAACCGACGAGGATCGTTGCCGCCCTCGATGACCCGGTCGACGACCTCGAAGGCGGCGGCACCGTCGCCGGCGGCGAAGGCGTCGACGACCGAGTCGAGCAGGGAGCCGTCGGTGTACCCGAGGAGCGAGGTGGCCATGGCATACGTCACACCGTCGTCGCCCGCACCGGCCAGCAGCTGGTCCATGACGGACATCGAGTCACGCACGGACCCGGCCCCGGCGCGCACGACGAGCGGGAGGACGCCGTCCTCGACGGGGCTGTTCTCCCGCCCGCAGACATCGGCGAGATAGCTGCGGAGGGTCCCCGGGGGCACCAGCCGGAACGGATAGTGGTGCGTACGCGACCGGATCGTCCCGATGACCTTCTCGGGCTCGGTCGTCGCGAAGATGAACTTGAGGTGCTCCGGCGGCTCCTCGACCACCTTCAGCAGGGCGTTGAAGCCCGCCGGGGTGACCATGTGCGCCTCGTCGATGATGTAGATCTTGTAACGACTGGAGGCGGGCCCGAAGAACGCCTTCTCGCGCAGATCACGGGCGTCGTCCACACCACCGTGCGAGGCGGCGTCGATCTCGATCACATCGATGGAACCCGGCCCGTTTCGCGCGAGGTCCTGACAGGACTGGCACTCCCCGCACGGGGTCGGCGTGGGCCCCTGCTCGCAGTTCAGGCAGCGGGCGAGGATGCGCGCGCTGGTCGTCTTTCCACAGCCGCGCGGCCCGCTGAACAGGTACGCGTGATTGACCCGGTTGTTCCGCAGGGCCTGCTGGAGCGGGTCAGTGACATGCTCCTGACCGATGACCTCGGCGAACGACTCGGGGCGGTAGCGGCGGTACAGCGCAAGGGACGACACACCTACGAGGTTATCGGGGTCGACTGACAACCGGCCCCACGCCGCCCGATCCCCTCACCGCCAGGCCACGGCCCAGCCCCCACCCGGCGCCGCCCGGCCCGCCGGGGCTCCCCCGCGCCAACGCCCCCGGGACGCAAAGGGCCCCCCACGCACCCGCCAGAGCCGACCTACCCTTGCTGCCTTCCGGCCCTGGGGGAGTTCAGTCAGATAGCGCCACGTGAGGGGCTGACGCCCACCTTAGCGGATCCCCACCCCCTCCGGTCCACCCGCCCGCCCCACCGGACGACAGCAGAACCGCCCCCCGACACCCTCTCCGGACGATCTTCGGCGAACGTGTTCGCGAGCACCCTCCAACGTCTTGTATTGTTTGCGGCGGAGGATTCGCCTAGTGGCCTAGGGCGCACGCTTGGAAAGCGTGTTGGGGGCAACCCCTCACGAGTTCGAATCTCGTATCCTCCGCCATTGCTCTCACCGGGCAATACGTCGAAGGCCCCCGCAGCTCGCTGCGGGGGCCTTCGACGTTGACCAACTGCTGACCGGCGCTCAGATCCGCACCACGTGCACGTCCTGGGCATCCAGCGCCTTCAGGTAGGCGACGAGGTCCGCCGGAGCACTGGTGAAGATCACGGCGCTGCCGTGTCGGGCGGCCGTGAGAGCCACCAGGGCATCCACAGCGTCCGGCCGCTTCTTCAGGTGCAGCTCTGCCGAACCGAGTGCGCTTCCGATGCGTTGCCATTCGGTGATGTCCGGGCCGGTGGCGCACATGATGCATTCCGTCTGCCCCACGCTGGTAGAGCGCATGGCTCGGGCGGAACTACGAGCCCGAGGCACTGTGCAATCCTTCATCACCCCGGCCAGGGCGTGCACCGTGGCGGGACTGGGCCTCCGCCGCTTCTGTCTCGGCCCTGCCGGATCGCAGCGTTGACGAGATAAGCGGACACGCCCATTCCAGCCCACTCCGCGTGGGTCCGGACGCGCTCGGCCTGCCTGTTGTCCAGGCTGATTGACGCGTATTACGACTTCGCCGGGCATTCCGTCCGCGCAGGGACCGACCCCGTCGCCCCGGTCCCTGGCCGACGGCGGCGGCCCTCGCCGACGGTGACTCCGGTGACGGTCGGCCTGAGCACGCCGACCGCCGGGCTGCGGGCCGCCGCTACGGCGCTTCCCGCTCCGGGCTCGTTCGGCACCGGGGCCCCTACGTCGTGACGAACTGCCCTTACCATCGCCGACCATGGACTGGGTCGAACGCACGGCGCAATTGAGGCAGTGGACGAGGAGCGGGACGCGGGCCCCGCACAAGCCGTTGCTGCTCCTGTACGCGCTCAGCCGGTTCCAGCGGGACGCCGACGCCGAGCTGCGGTACAGCGCCGTAGAGGGGGATCTGCGAGGGCTGCTCGCCGAGTACGGTCCCGGCAACCGGACGACGCCCGCGTACCCCTTCCATCATCTGGTGAGTGACGGCGTGTGGGAGGTGCGCACCGACCGCGGGCCGGGCAGCCCCGGGACCGGAGTCGGGGAACTGCGCGCAACCGGCGCCGCGGGGCGGCTGACGCCGGAGCTACGGGCGGCGCTGCGGCGCGAGCCGTCCCTTCTCCCCCGGATGGCACGCGTGCTGCTCGATCTGAACTTCCCGCCCTCCCTCCACGGCGAGCTGTGCGAAGTCGTCGGCCTGGAGCTGGAAGAGGACGAGACCGGGCAGATCTCGGCCGCGCGCAGGCGGCGGGATCGGCGGATGCGGGAGACAGTGCTGACGGCGTACGAGTACCAATGCGCCTTCTGCGGGTACGACGGCAGGATCGGCGCGGCTCCAGTCGGGCTCGAGGCCGCCCACGTGCGCTGGTGGGCGTTCGACGGACCGGATGACGTCGAGAACGGGCTGTGCCTGTGCTCGCTGCACCACATGCTTTTCGACAAAGGCGTCCTCGGTCTCGACGAGGGCCATCGCATCCTGGTCTCACAGAGCTTCGTCGGCCGCAGCGCTGCCGCCCGCGAGCACGTCATCGCGCTCGCCGGCCGCCCGGTGATCGGCCCCCAGCCGGGCGTCCGTCCCATCGCCGCCGACCATCGTTCCTGGCACACCAGCCAGGTCTTCCATGGCAGCCCACGTCCCGCCACAACCGCCTGACCGCCGATCTGGCGGCCATGAGATCGCGCTGGTAAGGAGCGTGATACCAAGAGCTTGGTCTCCTGTATGGCGACCAAGAAGGTGACGGTGACGATTCCCGAGGAGCTCCTGGAGGAGATCCGTGCGGAGGCGGCGGAACGGGGATGTCGGCGTACGTCGCCGAAGCGCTGCGCTTCAAGCGCGACCGGGACCGACTGCGGGAACTGTCGGACTGGCTGCAGGAGGAACACGGCCCTCTCACCGGAGAAGAGCGCAGCACTGCGTTCGAAGAGTTGGAGCACCTCGGTGCCGAGCACGCATACCGGCGCACCACCGGAGCGCACGGCACCGGAAAAGCCTCGTGAAGAAGCGGTCCGGGGAGTCCGGGCAGCGACCGCTGCGCGTCTTCGTACTCGACTGCGAAGCCCTGTCCCTCGCCGTACGCGGCGACCGGACAATGATCGCGTGGCTCGACCTCGAAGCCCGGGGTGAAGCCGAGGTGGTCACGTCTCCGTTGACGCTGGTCGAGGCGTACGACGGCAGAACCACCGAGCAGCGCTGGGACTGGGTGCTTTCCCGGCTCGAAGTCGCCGACATCGGAAAGGACGAGGCCCGGCAGGCCCGCCGCCTGCTGGCAGACGCCAAACTGCACGGACACGAGTACGCGATCGACGCAATACTCGCCGTCGGCGCGCGCCGGCAGAAGGGGCAGGTCACCGTCTTCACCTCGGACGTGGACGACCTGGAGAGACTGCTCCCGGGGTCGATCGTCGTCAAGAAGGTATGACCCGGCGTGCCGGTCGGCGGTCTCCGGTCTGCTCTCGTTCACGCCCGTCCTGTGCCGTTCACCATGCGCAGGCCGTCTGACCCACGGCGGCGCGGCGCATGGCCGGAGTCGGACTACGGCCGTCAGACTTGCGCCCGTACCGGTCCCAGCGCGAGCGCCCGATGCGGCGTGTCCACCCGTCAGCCAGGGGCGGGACGAGTGGGCCGCCGAGTGCGCCAACAAGACCATGCACGGGGTGCCGCACATCGGCTGGGTCCCCGATGGGAACGGCGGCTTTCGCGGCCAGTTGGCCGTTCTGGTGACGCCCAACGGTCGGATCGGCTCCCTGTACATGCTGGGCATCAAACCCTTCCGGTACCTGGGGGTCTATCCGGCCCTGATGCGATCGATCGGCCGGGAGTGGCAGGAGGACGCGGAGCGTCGGGCGGCGGCCGGAGGCCTTGCCGCGTAGGCGGGTCGGCGCCGTACGGCTCACCCGCGTCGAGAGCGCCGTGACCCAGCGCCGTACGAAGCGAGCCGACCGGTCCGCTGCCCGCGCCCGTGGCCGAAAAGCGCATGAGGGCACCGTCCGGCAGAGTCGCTGCGCAGTAGCCGTGCCGAGGCTTCCCGCCCGACTCCGCCGCGGAGACCCGGGCGGTACTTTTCGGACAACTGTGGGCCGTCCGGGTGAGTGCAGACAACCTGCGGGGGCCACTCCGCTTCTCACAGGACGGACACAGCGTCGCCACAGGGGAGTTGGAGTTGGGGCCGTGCTGCTCGTCCACGTTCCGTCACGCACCCGGAAGCCGGAAGTACGAGGAATGATGACCAGATCCCCGCAGGGCCGCACGAACCGTCTGACCCGCCCCTCGATCGCCGTCGCCGCGGCCGTCGCCGTGACCGCGGGTGTCGTCGCCGCCGCGCCCGGCGCCGAGACGGCGGAGCCGACGCCGAAGCTCAGCCTGATCGCCGCCTCCACCTCGGTGACGCTCGACTCCTGGAAGGAGGACCCGGGCGTCTATCTGGATCTCGGGACGTACCTCACCTCCGAGAACGGCGCCTTCGAGCTCAAGGTGACCCGGAAGTCCTACAAGGACCCGGTCGTCGCCTCGCAGGTCTTCCGGAACGGGAAGAAGACCACGACCAAGGCGCTCCCCGCCGGGCTCGTGAAGGACTTCTCCGGGCTGCCGGACTTCGCGCAGATCAAGCTCACCGACGCGGCGGGCAAGACGGTGCTCAGCCAGACCGAGGCGTTCTGCCCCAACAACGCCTCCGGGCGGGTCCGGCCCGACGCGCCCGCCAAGTCGAAGTATCCGCAGAGCTGTCCGGTGAACCCCTTCACCCTCGGCTCGGTGTGGGGCGTCGAGAACGGCTGGGCGTCCAACACCTACGCCGGCTACTACTCCAAGCCGGTCCAGCTGGCCGCCGGTAAGTACACCGCCAAGATCAACGTGACCAAGAAGTACCGCGACCTCTTCGGCATCGCCAACCAGACGCGCACCGTCAAGGTCACCGTGCGCGAGCGGAGTTGGGAGGAGCCGCCTCCGGTCCCCGCCGGCAGCCGCAGCGCCGCGTCCGCACACCAGGGACACGGGGCGAACGGAGGACACGAAGGGCACGGGAAGGCCGCCGCGCCCGCCGCACCCTCCGCACACGCGCACGGCGCCCCGGCCCGCACCGAGGCCCCCGCCGCCCGGACGACCGGCGCCGGTTCCACGTTCAACGTCGGCCACGGGCCCTACCCGCCGGCCCCTGCCGCCCTGCCCTGGGCGCTGAAGAAGGAGTCGCTCCAGCGGGAGGCCTTCTCCGCGGCCAAGGCCGGCGACGGTGCCGGGCAGACCGACGGGTCGCGCCAGGCGCCGGGTGTCAAGCCCAACGCGAAGCGGCCCACCGGCAAGGCGGTCGTGCCCGACGTGCCCAAGCCCGACCTGCGCTCGCTGCCCGCGTACGGCATCACCGTCAGCGACGGCTACCAGGAGGTGCCCGGCAAGGACTACCTCGCCTTCAGCGCCAACGTGTGGAACGCGGGCCCGGCCAAGCTCGTCGTGGACGGCTTCCGCTCCCCGGGCAAGGAGCTGATGGACGCGTACCAGTACTTCTACGACGCCGCCGGAAAGCAGGTCGGCTACACCCCGACCGGCACCATGGAGTGGGACCCGCGCCCCGGCCACGAGCACTGGCACTTCACGGACTTCGCCAGCTACCGGCTGCTGAAGGCCGACCAGAAGGAGTCGGTGCGCAGCGGCAAGGAGGCGTTCTGCCTGGCCAACACCGACGCCGTCGACTACACGGTGAAGAACGCCAACTGGCACCCGGACAACACCGACCTGTCCACCGCGTGCGGCCAGGAGAACTCGATCTCCGTGCGCGAGGTGCTCGACGTCGGCTCCGGTGACACCTACACCCAGGACCTGCCCGGCCAGTCCTTCGACATCACGGACCTGCCGAACGGCACGTACTACATCCAGGTCCTCGCCAACCCGGAGAACCGGCTCAAGGAGACCAACCACAACAACAACAGCGCGCTGCGCAAGGTCGTCCTCGGAGGGAAGAAGGGCGCCCGCACCGTGAAGGTCCCCGCCCATCACCTGGTGAACGCCAACTAGCTCGTCCTCGCGGTGCGTTGAGGCGCTCCGCACCTTACGTTCCGACGGCCCCGGGAGGTGTTCCCGGGGCCGTCGGCATGCCCGGACGAAACCTGAGTTCTCGCCAACTCGCCCGTGCACCCGTAACCCCGGCCCCGCCCCACCGCGGCTCCGCGGCCGCTCCCCCGCCGCGCCACGACTCCGCCGGTCAGGGACGCGACCAGGAGCACCGCCGGCGCCCGGGGCCCGCAGACGGCTCCCCTCCGCGACGCGGCCGCGGAGAAGGCGCTTTCGTCGGACACCACAGCCGACCAGGCAACGCATCGGTTACTCATGCGTAGTGCATGTGTGGCGCGATTCGCTCCCCTCAAGGGGTGGTTCTGGAAACATCTACGCCAACGAGATCGGGCCATACATACCGCCGCGGGGGGAGTGGCCATGGGGCTGCTCGGCGATGAGCTGGCGTTCGGGCGGGCTCTGACCGCCCCGGAGTACGAAAGCGTCATGGCCCTGGGACACCGCAAGGAGTACGCGGCCGACACCCCGCTCCTGACCGAGGGCGACCGGACCGGCCATGTGGTCATCGTGCTGCGCGGCTGGGTGACCGTCTCCCAGGTCACCGACCGCGGCACCACCCGGCTCATCCTCGGGTTACGGGGGCCCGGGGAACTCCTGGGAGAAATGGCCGCGTTGGACCAGCACCCCCGCAGCGCCACCGTACGGGCCCTCGGGACCGTCGAGGCGACCGTCATCGGCGGCGACGCGTTCCGCCGGTTCCTCGCCACCCACCCCCGGGTCAGCGGACTGGTGATCCGGCAACTGACCTTCCGGCTGCGCAGCGCCGACCAGGAGCGCTCCGCCCTCGCCTCCCTGACCGTCCTCCAGCGCCTGGCGAGCCGGCTCACCGAGCTCTCCCGGACCGCTCCCACCGGCCCCTACACGCCGTCCGCGCCCGGCCCCGGGGCCACCGGCGCCATCGTCCACCTCGCCCAGGACGAACTCGCCGCCACCGTCGGGGCGACCCGTGAGGCGGTCGCCAAGGCGCTGCGGCTGCTGCGCACCCAGAAGATCGTGCGCACCGGTACGCGCATGGTGGAGATCCTCGACCCCGCGCTGCTCGCTCTCCTCGCGGAGGGACATCCGGAGTAGGACCCCCGCCGTGTGTAAACGGCTACAGACGGCCTTCGTCCCGGGCCGGAAGCTGTGGGGGACGGCAAGCGCAGAGAGAGCGGGGACACGCGGTGGAGCACGACGCGTTGGATGCCGGAGAGGCACGTTACGAGCTGGTCATCAGCGTGGACGCCAGACGTTCCGGGCAGTACGGCGACGCGGACAAGCCGCGGATGAGGGAGCGGATCTACCGGGTCCTGGAGACCGCGTTCGCCCAGGCCGGGGTGGGCCGGGACGCCGTCCACATGGAGGACCGCGGGGACGGCGTGCTGGTGTCGATCCCCGGCCGGATCGCCGTGACGCGGCTGCTCGGGCTGTGGATGGTGGAGGTCCACGAGAACCTGCGTGAGGAGAACCGCTCCCTGCTCGTGCCGCTCGGGCTGCGGGTGGCCATGCACGTCGGCCCCGTACGCCATGACAGCCGGGGCATCAGCGGGCGCGCGGTCGATCTGACCTGCCGGCTCGCCGACTCGCCCGTCGCCCGGCAGCTGCTCGACCGCGAACAGGCCGATCTGGTCCTCGCCGTCTCCGACTCCCTCTACGTCGACGTGGTCTCCGCCGGGGGCAAGTTCATCGAGCCCGCGCGTTTCTCCCGGGCGCGGCTCGCCCTGAAGGAGGGGGAGGTCTCCGCCTGGTTCCACCTGCCGGGACGGCCCGCGCCGGGCATCGGGCCGAGCGCCCCGGAGGAGCCGGGACCGACGGAATCCGGCACGACCGAATCCAGCACGGGCGCTCCGTCCGCCGCTGCTCCGTCCGCCGGGACGGACACCGCTCGGGCCGCCGCCGCTCCGGAGCGCGTACGGGACGACCGGGTCGACGAGGAGGACGAGGACGGGATCGAGGACGGAGACGCGTCCGCCCGGTACAGCGCGCAGGGCGACCTGTCCGTGCATCAGCACAACGTCTACCAGCAGCCCGTGCACATCGGCCGGGTCACCGGCGCCGGCCCCCGGAAGGACTGACCATGGCCGACGAAGCAGTGGCCGAGCGCCCCGCCGAGCCCGCCGCCCCGAAGGCGAAGGACGCCCGCTCGCCCGAGGCCCCGCCGCGCGGTGGGGCGCGGGGGGACGACCGGGCCGGGGGCGCCCCGGGCGGCGCGGACGCGCCCGGTTCCCCCGACGCCTCCGGCTCGTCCGAATCCGCCGACGACGAGGCCGCCGAGCGGGAGAAGGAGCGCGAACGCGCCGCGGACCGCTTCAAGGACCGGACCCGCGACCCGCTCGCCGAGGAGCAGGGGGAGGAGGAGCCGACCGACGCCGCCGCCGCCACGCGCGCCCGGCGGTCCGGACAGAAGCTCCTCGCCAGCGGCCGGGACCTCATCGGCTTCGACCGCTCCGACGTCGGCCGGCTCCACATCGGCGACATCAACATCGGTCTCGACGCCCGGCGTTCGGGCCTCATGACGCGCGACGGGCCGGTCCCCGAGGAGGAGTTGCTGCGCATTCGCCGGACCCACATCGAGCCGGAGGGGTACGTACGGCTGCGCCGGGCGCTGGAAGCCCGTCGGGTGCTGGTGCTCGGCGGGGCCCCCGGCACCGGCCGGGCCAGCACCGCGCTGGCGCTCCTGGAGGAGGTCACCCGCGACGGCGGGGGCGGGCAGAACAGCGAGCGGGTGCGCCGCGCCGACCCGGAGCGCGGAGTTCGCGGGCTGGCCGCACAGGTGGCGGGCGGGGAGGGCGGCCACCTGCGCGGCACCGGGTATCTGCTGGAGGCGTCCCTGGACCGGCCGGGCACCCTGCCCCCCGACGGGATGGACCTGGACCAGCTGGCCTCGGCGCTGGCCGAGCAGGGCTCGTACGCGGTGGTCGTGGTAAGCGTCGGCTCGGCGGCCAACCCGCTGCTGGCCGGGCGGTACGGGGCGATCTGCCCGCCCGCCCCCACCCACGAACTGGTCGCCGTCCGGCTGCGCCAGCGGCTGGAGGAGGAACACGGCGACCCGGCACGGGGCGGGGGCGGCGCCCGGAACGGGGGCCTGAACGGGGGCGGGCACGCCGACCCGGACCTGCCCGGCACCCGGGACCGGGACGGGCACAGCGGTACGAACGGGCACGCCGACCCGCACCCGGACCGGGACAGCAGTACGAACCGGCACGCCGACCCGGACCGGGACGGCACCCGGGACCGCAGCCCCGACCGGAACCGGAACCGGGACGGCAGCCCGGACCGGGACCGCCGCCCCGAACGGGACGGTTCGCTCTCCCTGCTGTTGGAGCGTGCTGCGGAGCTCCGCGAGGACCCCGAGGTCACCGAGGCGGTGGGCCTCGACGACCTGCGGCCCGCCGAGGCCGAGCTGTTCGCCTCGCTGCTGGCCGGGCACCTCCTGGGCTCCGTCGGCCGTGCGGAGCTGCTGTCCGGCTGTCGCGGCCTCGCGGCCGTCCAGGCGTACGAGTGGTTCGCCGGGGTGGACCGGGCCCTGGCCGCCCCGGCGCCCGGCGACGGCCGGACGCCCGTGCGCTCCGGAACCGCCGCCCTGTTCCACCCGGTGGCGTTCCGGATCGCGCTCGCGGTCCTCGGTGGCGCGTCGCACAGCGCGGTGTCCGCCGCCGCCCACCTGCTGACCTGGGAACTGTCCGTACAGAGCGATCCGGACAGCACTCCGGCCCGCCCCCTGTTCTGCGACGACCCGGAATCCGACCTGGCGCTCTCGCGCGCCCGGCCCGCCGACGGGGCCGTCGACGTGGCGGGCGCCGAGGTGACAGGGCGGCTGATCTTCTACCGGGGGTCCGCGCTGCCCGCCGCCGTGCTGGCCGAGGTCTGGGACCGGCACTTTCCCGTCCGCGCCCCGGTCGTCCGCTGGCTGCGGCTGCTCGCCGACGACCCCCGGCCCCAGGTGTCGATGCGCGCCGCGGTGGCCGCCGGGGAGCTGTCCGTACGCGACTTCGAGCACGGGTACGCGGAGCTGATCCGGCCGCTCGCCGAAGCGCCCACGCCCCGCCGCAGGGTCTTCGCCGCCACCGCGCTGGACCAGGCCGCCGGCCACGCCTCGCACCGCCGCGCGGTGCGCAAGGTGGTCGACAACTGGTCGCGGCACGGCACACCGGCCCTGCGCTGGACGGCGGCCATGGCGCTGGGCTACGGCCGGTCGGCCGACTCGATGGACGACACCCTGGACGCACTGGCCGGGATCGGGGTCCGCGACGACGGAGAGCAGCTGGCCGTGGCCTCGCTGAACGTGGTCCGGCTGCTGACGCTCCCGGAGTGCGCCACCGTGCTGCGGCGGCTGGCCGACTGGACCGGGCACCGCGGCGAGGAGTACCAGGACCTCGCGCTGGTGAGCATCGTCCGGCTGGCGCTGACCGATGTGGACGAGGTCCTCGACGACGAGCCCGGCACCCCGCTGGGCGACCGGGGCGACTGGCCGCTGCTGCTCGCGCTGGCCGCGACCCGGCCCGAACTGACCGGGAAGCTGGCCGACCTGTTCTGGACGGCCATCAACACCGCGCGGTCCCGGGACGTCGCGCTCGACGCCCTGGAGACCCTGTTGCGCTCCGCCTCGCGCAAGGACGGCCGCGAATGGACGCGGGAGGGGCTGGCCGCGCTGCTGCCCGCCCTGACCGCCGAGGAGCAGGACCGGCGGCGGCTGGACTGGCTGCTGCGCCGAATGATGAGGGATCAGGACCGTCCGCTCACCGAGGAACGGGCGCGCGCCCTGTGGAGGCTCGCCGTGCCCGCGCGGCAGCGGCGGTCCGAAGAGGAGGAGAGTCATGGCTGAGGAGAACGGCGCGGCGGAGAACGGGGCGGTGGACCCCTCGCGGCCGGCGGGCCCGTTCCTGCGGGAGTACACGCCGACGGGCGCCTTCCGGCAGCGCGGCGCCCGCACCACGTCGGTGCTGTTCTACCGGCGGGGCTACAGCGTTGCCGGTGTCTCCGGCATCGAGCACTACGACAAGCCGCCGCTGGCGAGGCCGCACACCATCTGCGAGATCGCCACCGGCACCTTCGTCACCACCCTGCGGATGGAGCTGCCCGCGTCCGGCGGCGCGACGTTCTTCAAGGCGGAGGTGGACATCCACTGGACCGTCGAGGACCCGCACCTGGTGGCGGTGCAGGTGGTCACCGACATCGCCCAGCGGCTCACCGCGCCGACCCTGGAGCGGCTGCGGGAGATCTCCGCACAGTTCCCGGTGCACCGTGCGGAGCAGGCCAACACCGCCATCACCGACTCGTGCGTCTCCGGCCGGTGGAACGACCTCGGCACCGACCTCGGGCTGCGGGTGCGTCTGTACGTACGGCTGCGGGTCGACGACCGGACGATCGGCCACGAGGACAGCGTCCGCAGCCAGCGGAGCGCCGACGAGCTGGCGGGGATGCGGCAGCAGAACTACCTCAGGATGCTGCGCGGCGGTGAGCTGGAGCAGCTCAGCCACATGCTGGCAGCAGACCCCCAGGCGGCCAACAGCTTCCTGGAGAAGATCCGCCAGGAGGGCCGGCAGGACGAGAAGGAGTGGGTCGACCGGCTCTTCGCCATGGTCGCCGACGGCCAGATCCAGTCCACCGAGATCGAGACCCAGGCGCTCTCCTACCTCAACAAGCAGCGCCTCGGCATCCAGGGCCCCATCGGCACCCGGCCCGCCCATCGGCCCCCTCGGGAGCTGACGCCCGCCCGCGAGGAGCCGTTCATCCCCGACTGGGTGGCGGACGAGCCTCCCGTGCGGCAGCCCCGCCCGCCCGTCCGGGACGCCGAACCGGAACCGCCCGCGCCGCGTGACCGCAACCGCGACGACGGCTGGGGCTGGGTGGAGGGCGACGGATGAGCGCCGACGGAACCACACGGACTTCCCCCGCCCCGACCGCGCCGGTGCCGGACGGGGGTCAGCACGGGCCGGACAGGGCGGGGGAACGCATCGCGGAACGACTTCTGGTCACCGTCCGGGAGGACCTCGGCAGGGCCGACTCCAAGGCGGCCGTGCTGCTCTCGGGGGCGCTGGCCCTGCCCGCCTTCCTCATCGGGCGGCACGGCTCGCCCGACTGGCGGGGCCCCGGCGACCTCGCGCTGGTGGCCGCGGGCGTGCTGTGGGTGGTCGCGGTGGCCGCCCTGGTCCGCGCGCTCCTGCCACGTACGGGCACGGTCCGCGACCAGGAGGGGGTGACCTACTTCGGGGACCTGCTGGCCCCGTTCGACTACGACGTGCTGACCGCCCGCGTCAACGAGGCCGGCCGCGACCCGGTCGGCTGGCTGCTCGTCCAGGCCGTGGACGTCAGCGCCATCCTGTCCGCCAAGTACCGGGCGATCCGCTGGGCGGTCGCCACGCTCGCCCCGGCGGCCGCGCTGGCTCTCGCCTGGAGCCTGGCCGGACGCTGACCGCCCCGCACGGGTGTGCCGCGTCCAGGGGCACACCACCGACGGCCGCGCGGAGCAGCCGGACAAGCGCTTCGCGACACCGAAACCGACAGCGACACCGACACCACGCAGACACCACGCAGACACGGCAACGACAGTAAAAGGGGACGGCCGTGCGAAATGACCGAAGAAGAGGCCCGGCCGGCACCGGCCGGACCGGGCGGACGGCGCTGGCCGTCCTGGCCGGTGCGGCCCTGCTCACCTCCCTGACGGCAC
Source organism: Streptomyces sp. NPDC026589 (assembly GCF_040638385.1). NCBI lineage: Bacteria > Bacillati > Actinomycetota > Actinomycetes > Kitasatosporales > Streptomycetaceae > Streptomyces > Streptomyces sp. NPDC026589. Next base: position 155,852 of record NZ_JBEZYG010000016.1, on the reverse strand, counting down.
CGGCCGCCGCCGATCCGGAGCCCGCCGCGGCCACCGCGCCCGCCTTCGCCTCCGTCAACTACGCGGTGGCCGTCGACCAGTCCGCGAGCCTCGCGCCCGCGGACATCAAGGCGGAGAAGGCGGCTGCCGCCCGGATCGCGCTCGGCGACGTCTCGGCGACCTCCCACATCAGCGTGTTCGGCTTCGCCGCCGCCGAGTCCGCCGACCAGCGGGCGGTGGACCCCGTGTGCCCCCGTACCCGACTGGACGCGGCGGGACGGGAGTCGGTCGGCGGCTGCGTGGAGAAGCTGCGCGGCCGCAAGAAGAGCGAGGGCACCGGGACGGACTTCCCGAGCGCGATCCGCCAGGGCGTACACGAACTGAGCTCGGGCACCGACCCGTCGGTCCCCCGGGTGCTGTTCCTGCTCACCGACGGGGAGATGGACGTCACCGGCAGTCCCCAGTACGGCGACCCGGCGCACCGCGAGGCCGAGGGGAAGCGGCAGCTGGAGCTGGAGCTGAAGAACGCCGCCGCCAAGAACGTACAGATCTGGCCGCTCGGCTTCGGTCCCGACCCGGACAAGGAGCAGCTCGACACGATCGCCGCCAGCGGCTTCCAGAAGGGCTGCGTCGACCTGCCGTCCGCCCGCCCCACCGCCCGCCAGGTCTCCGGGGCCAAGGACGTCGGGCGGGCGCTGGAGAAGATCTTCGCCGCAGCGCACTGCCTGCGCTACGCGTCAGGTCCGAGCAAACGCCCGCCCGCCACCCTGCCCATCACCATCTCGCCGCTGGCGACCGTGGGCAGCATCGTCGTCGACAAGGGCTCCCCCGAGGTGACCGTCACCTACACCGACCCGCTCGGCAACAAGGTGCCGACCGCCGGGAAGTTCAAGGACTCCACCTTCGAACTCGCGGGCGGCGGCGGCACCGTGGAGGCGCTGAAGATCGTCGACCCGGTGCCCGGCCGGTGGAAGGTCGACGTGAAGGCCCCCGAGGGCCACCGTTCGCTGCCCGTCGGCGTCAGCGTCCTGTGGCAGGGGGAGCTGCGCGGCTCCATCACGATGGACCCGCCGTCCCCGCAGGCCGGGGAGAAGGCGACCGTCACCATGCGGCTCCAGACCCGCGAGGGCTACGAGATCAAGGACCCGGCCGACTACGCCGGGCTGAAGGTCAGCAGCCGGCTCACCGGCGACGGCTTCGCCCCGCTGCCGCTGCGGCTCACCGACGACGGCAAGGGGCCGGACCCCACCGGGAGCGACGGCTCCTTCAGCGGTACGGTCACCGTCCCGAAGAGCGCCGACGGCGCCCTGAAGGTCAGCGGCACCCTCACCGCCTCCGGGCTCAGCGCCGACACCCGCAGCGAGGGCGGCCAGGTCGCCCCCGGGGCCCTGCCCGTCACCACGGCGCTCGGCCCGGTCCGCGGCGACGGCCACCCCGGCGACACGGTCACCGCGAACCTCTCCGTCACCAACACCACGGACGCCCCGCACACCCTGAAGCTGTCCCTCGCGGACGTCCGGGCCGGGCTCCTCACCGTGAGCCCCGCCGAGATCGTGGTGAAGCCCGGCGCGTCCTCCACCCATGAGATCAGGCTCGGGATCGGCCCGGAGAAGTCCTTCGACGGGCGGCTCGACGACGGCCCCCTCGGCATCGGCGGCACCGTCACCGTCCAGGACGCCACCGACGGCGACCGCACCCTGGTGCGCACCCCGCTGTCCGTCCAGGTCACCCCCGAACCCAGCCTGCTGGACCGGTACTGGTGGGTGCTGGTCGGCGCCGTCGCGCTGGTCGTCGTCGGCGTCCTGGCGGCGCTGGCCTGGCTCCGGCAGCGGCGGGGCCGCCGCGACCCGCACGGGCTGACGCTCCACCTGCTCTCCGAGAACGGTGACGTGCTCGGCGTCCACACCGCCGGACACGGCCAGAAGCAGTGGTACGCGTTCGACATCGCCGAGGCGCACAGCAACCCGCGCATCGAACGGCGCACCAACGGCCGGTACGCCGTGCAGCGCAGCCCCGAGGGCGGCGCGGTGCTCCGCAGGAACGGCGGCCGCACCCGGGAGCGGCTCACGGCGACCGGGCGGGTCGATCTCACCGACCGGCTGAGCCTCGCCCTCGGCGAGGACTCCGTACACACCACGGCCCCCGGGCGGCCCGACCCGGTGCCCACGACCGGTGGGAGCGACGACTACCTGTGAGGCGCGCGCCGCCCGCCACCCGGCGGGCGGCGCCGCAGGACCCGGCGTCACCGCACGGCCGCGACTCTCGCGGCCGTGCGGTGACGCCCATGGACGAACCGGCCCCACCCCGGCCGGAAGCGGGAGGAACCCATGAAGATCTTCCAGCCGATGCTCTTCGTCGGCCTGGGCGGCACCGGCGGCCTCGTCGGCGCCGAGCTGGAGCGCAAGCTGCGCGTGGACCTGTGCGGCCCCGACGGCACCGCCCTCCAGCACATCGGCGGCCTCGCCCCCTACCAACTGCCCGACTGCCTGCAGTTCGTGTACGCGGACTTCAGCGAGTCCGACCTCCAGCGGCTGCCCCAGTTCAATGTGGACTCCTCGCTGCGCGCGGCGTACGCCCGCACCTCACGGGCCACCCACAACCTTCTGCCGAACTTCGACAGTTCGCCGGAGGTGACGCAGATGCTGCGGGCCAGCCTGCGCGACGAGGTCGCGGGCTGGCTGCCCCCGCGCGACGGCGAACCGCGCGTCACCCCGCTGCACAACGGCGCGGGCCAGCTCCCCACGGTGGGCCGCGCCGCGCTCTTCGCCACGCTGCGGCACTCCCTCCAGCCGGTCCTGGAACCCCTCCTCCAGGCCATCGACGCCATCGCCAAGTCGGCGGGCGAGCTGAGCGAGCTGGGCGGCGGCCGGGTCACCGGCTGCGACGTGTTCGTCGCGTTCTCCGTCGCCGGCGGCACCGGGGCCGGGATCTTCCTGGACTATCTGCACCTGATCAACCAGGCGTTCAAGATGCGCCGCTTCAACGGGGTGAAGATCTACCCGCTGGTCGTCATGCCGTCCTCGTTCCCCGCCTCCACCGGCGGCGGACGCGAGGCGGAGCTGAACGCCGCCCGCTCACTCGTCGACCTGTTCCGGCTGGTCGACGGGCAGAACGCGCCGACCGCCGGGGCGGAGATCGGCGACCTCGACCAGGAGACCGGCCTCGGCATCCGCTACCCGGGCATCACCCCGGTCCGGCTGCGCACCGGGATCCTGCCGACCGCGTTCCTCTTCAGCCCGACCGCGGGCATCCGCCAGGACGACCTGCGCCGCTCCATCGTCTCGCTGGTCATGTCGCTGATCGGCACCGAACTGGGCGACAGCCGGGCCCAGGGCCGGTCGATGGCCGGCGACGACGACTTCCAGACCTTCGCCGCGAGCTTCATCAACCGGGGTGTGCAGCGCAGCGCCCCGTCCCCCACCGGCATCGGCCGCCAGGGGGTGTCCACCAGCCTGGTCGCCTCGATGACCGCCCCCATGGACCAGCTGGCCGACCTGGTGGCCGGGCGGCTGCTGCGGGTCGCGGTCACCGAACTGGTGGAGCGGCCGCGCAACCCGGTGAAGGACGACACCGTGCCGCTGGTCCGGCAGCTGTTCGCGGACTCCCAGCTCGAAGAGCTGTGGGAGCGCAAGCAGTTGCCCGTCGAGGACCCGCAGCCGTTGCCGCGCGGCGGCAAGGCGATCGAGGAGGCGCTCAACAACCGGATCGGGGACATGCAGCGCCAGCTGTCCGAGCTCCAGTCCGTCGCCGACCGGCAGGCCGCCGCGATGGCCGCCCGGTTCAGCCCGCGCCCGGCGATCGAGAAACTCCTCCAGAGCGTCGACCCGTTCCTCGCCGAACGTCTCGTCCGGGGGGTCCCGGACAGCGAGGACGAGATCACCCGGCTCGGGTTCCTCGGCATGCTCACCGCCCGCTCCCGCTCCCCGAAGCGGCCCCCGGGCGTCACCGACCAGCCGCCGAAGACCCCCCGGATCAAGGGCCGCATCGCCGGGATGTCCCCGGCCCGGTGGGGCGACGACGACGTACGGGTCGTCCTCCAGGCCCAGGACAGCTGGTACCGCTGGCGCAGCCGGGCCGTGTGGCACGAGGCCTGGCGGGAGCAGCAGCAGCGCTGGCAGTCGCAGGCGGACACGGCGGGCACCGACCTGGCGCGGCTGGTGAACGCCTTCCGCAAACACGCCGACCAGGAGCCCAAGTCCGCCCAGCAGAAGGGCCTGGAGCTGTACGCGGAGCGCACCGGCATCTCCTACCTCCTGCCGCCGCAGCGCAGCCTCAACCACTTCTACGAGGACGTCGTGGCCCGGCTCGTCCGCGGCGAGGGCCTCCGCGAGAGCGACGACGAGGCGTCGCTGCTGCTGCGGCTCGTCGACGGGGACACCTGGCGGGAGGTGCACGCCCGGAGCCACCGCAACCCCGACGGGGCGGTCGGGGCCGTCAAGGCGCGGCTGGAGGGGCGGATCACCCGGCTCTTCGCCGAGAGCGGCGCGCAGTTGGAGGAGCGGCCCCTGCTGCCCTCGATGAGCACGCTGCTGGCGGCCGCCGCCGGTGACGCGGACGCCACCGAGCAGGTCAGCAAGGAAGCGCTCGACCTGTTCAGCCGCAAGCTCACCGGTCTGCTGCCGGTCGGTTTCACCCCGGAGGGCACCGGGCCGCTGCGGGTCCTGGTCACCCATCCGCGGGTCCAGGCGGCGGAGGAGGTGCAGGAGTACCTCTCCAAGGCGCTGCGGCTGCCGTCCGACGCGAAGAACTCCGTCGAGTACCGGGGCGTGGAGAGCGACTCGATCACCGTGGTCCTCTTCCGCAGCGAGATGAGCCTCACCCAGGTGCCCGAGGCCCGCAAGGTGCTGCGCCAGTGGGCCAGGGCCAAGGACGACGAGCAGGCCCACGACGTGCTGCGCTGGCGGCAGCGCCTCGGGTTCGAGGACGACTGGATGGTCAGCAGCGAGGAGGACCGGCGCACGATCCTGCACCGCCTGCTGTGCTGCATGTGGAACGGCCAGGTCGACGTCCTGGACGGCGACACCGCCTCGCCCTCCCGGGTGCGGCTGCGGCTGTTCCCGGAGAAGGGGGCGAGCGTCCCGGGCGTACGGCTGCGGCTCGGGGACTTCCCCGGCGGTATCTCCAGCTGGTCGGAGCTGCTGCGCTCCTACGAACGCTGGACGGTGCTGGACGACGAGCGGACCGTGGAGGACTACTGCCGCAAGCTGATGAGCGCCCAGCCCCTCGGGGTCGGGCGGGCGGGCACCGAACCGCACCCGATGTTCGTCGAGCTCGTCGAGCGCATCGCCCCGCGCCAGCTGGAGCTCCTGGAGGAGCGCCGGGAACTCGGCGGCCGGCGCGTGGACGGCTGGATCCGGCCGCTGTGGGAGTTCTGGGCGGAGACCCTGCCCGCGGCCCTGGACATGGAGTTCGGCGACAAGAAGGCGATCCAGCCCACGTTGCGCACGCTGCTGGAGTACGCACGCGGCGGCGTCCCGAAGACGCCCCCCGCCCGGCCCGCGCCGGAGCGCCGGCGCGTCGTGGAGGACGACGAGGACTGGGGCACCTCGGCCCCGAGCACCGACGAACGGCTCGGCGACGACACCCTGCCCGGTCCGCGCTCGGCTCCCCTTGCGGCCCCGCACGACGCGGAGGAGCGGTACGCCGGCGCGGACCGGCACTCGGATGCCCGGCACACGGACACCCGGCACACAGGCGCCCGGTACGGGGAGGAGCGGTACGGGCCGGACGCCTCGCGCGAGGACCGGCCGCCCCGGGGCGAAGGACGCCGGGACGAGCGGTTCGCGGAGGAGCGGCCCCGCGACGCCCGGTTCGGCGACTCGTACCCGGAGTCGCGGGCGGGTGACGCCCGGTTCACCGACTCCCCCGGCGACGCCCGGTTCGACGACGACCGGTACACCGGCTCCCGGCCGGGCGACGACCGGTACCCCGATTCCCGGCCCGGCGACGACCGGTTCGGCGGGGGCGGGCCCGCCGACCCCCGGGACGTCGGTGGCAGGGACATCGGTGGAGGGCGTGACGGTGCCAGGGGCGGCATCGACGGCAGAGATGACGGCGCCGCCGACGGGTTCGGCGAACAGGACAGGCCGCCGGCCCGCCGTCCGGCCGCGGGCGGCTGGGACGACGACGGCTGGGGCACGGACGACGAGGGCGACGCCGGGCGCCGGAACGGGGGCCCGCAGTGACCACTCCCGAGGACACCACCGCCGTGGTCCGTCTCGACCTGCGCGCCGGGGCCGCGGCCCTGGCGACCCCGCAGGCCGTGCGCGACCGGGTGGCCGAGCAGCTGGGCCAGGCCGGACTGCCGGAACCGGACTACCCGTTGTTCCTGGTCACGGACACCCCTGCCGGACTGACCGACCACCAGCTCCAGTACGAACTGCTCTCCGGCTACCGGGCGGTGGGCGAGACCCGGATCCTGGTGCTGCTGGTGGGCAGCTCCCCCGGTTCGTACGCCGGCGGGGAGGAGGCGTACCTCCCCGACCGCCTGCTGGTGCGGCCCACGACCCTGCGGGCCGCCACGACCGGCCTGGTGTGGGCCGGTGATCTGCGTTCGGCCCGTACCGCCCTGGACCGGGTGGAGCCGGACGACCCCGCGGCGCTGGCCGTCCTGGTGGACCTCCTGTCGGTCCCGGACGTCTTCGTCCGGGTCCTGGAGGGGCTGCGGAAGCTGCCCGACTCCGTCGCCACCCCCGGGGTACGGCTGCTGGAGCAGGACCTCCCGACGGAGGTCAGGGACCGGGCCTGGCGGGACGCGCTGACCCGGTTCGCGGGTGAGGACAGCGGGGCCGGCGACCTGGTCGACATCGTCCCGGACTCCCAGCTGCCCGAACCGCTGCGCGCACTCGTGACGGGCCGGGACGGCCGGGGCCACGGGCACCGGCGGCCGGACGGCCGGGCGAACCTCGCGCACCGCACGTGCGCGGAGTCCCTGGGCCGCGCCGATGAGGACCTCGTCGCACTGCGGTCCTTCCCCGGCCTGCTGCACCCGGCCCGGCGCGATGCCCTGGAGGCGGATCTCCACCAGGCCCGCGAGGATCTGGGCGGGTTCCGCGCCCTGGTGGAACGGGCCCTCCAGGGCGGCGGCGGAGCGGCGGCGCCCACCGCGGAGGCCGCCGCCCGGCTCGGGGCGCTCGGACTGCGGGTGCCGGCGGCCGACAGTGCGGGGGAACGCGTCGGCGAGGGGCTCCGCGAACTGGCGGGCACGCTCCTCGGCCGCGGGCTCGCGCTGCGGTCGGTGGCCCAGCACTTCACCGAGCTGGCCGGGCGGGTCGAGCCGGTGCCGGGCACCGCCCTGCTGCACCGGCTCGCCGACCACTCCGAGGAGTCGGTGACCCGCGGCTCCGCCACCGAGTACGCCGCGCCGCCCCGCACCCCGGGCGCGGTGCTGCTCATGGCGGGCGCGGCGGGGCTGCTGGGCGGCCTGTGGCAGTGGCCCGCCGTCCTGGCGGCGCTGGTGGTGCCGGTGCTGTTCGTGGTCGTCGCGCTGCTGGGCGCGAACCGGCTGCGCACGGGCCGGCGCGCCGCCCGGTGGCCGATGGGCCCCCGGCTCGCCGCCGTCGCCGGCGCGGTGGCCGGGGCGGCGGTCGCGTACGCCGCCGACCCGCCGCTCTGGCTCGGCGGGACCGGGCTGCTGGTCGGTCTCGGTCTCACCGCCGAGGCGGTCCGCAGGCTCTGGCGGGACGCCGCCGACTCCTGGGCGGCCGGGCGCGGCACGACGGCGCTGCGCACCGCGCTGGACGGGCTCGACACCCTGCTGGCGGAGCTGGTGCGCGAGCACTGGGCGGCGGAGGAGCGGCTGTACTGCGCGGACGCCGCGCGTTCGGTCGCCGGGATGCTGCGGGCGACCGCTGCCGCCGCCGACGCCCAGGCCGCACCGGAACCACCCGCCCCGGCCGGGGCGGGTGGCACCGACCCCTACGAGGACGACGACTGGCTCTCCGCGCCCTCCGCGCTGGAGACCCCGGAGTCCGACGCCGGCGACGGGGGCGCGGACGACGGCGACTGGGCCGCCGCCTACGCCTGGGACAACACCCCGGACCGGCACGGCGATCCGGAGGCCGACCGAGCCGGCGACCGGGAGAGCAGCCCGTACGGCGACCGGCACGGCGGGGACCCCGGACCGTACGGCACGCCTTCCCCGGCCGCGTATCCGGCCGGCTCTGACGACGCCCCGTGGGCGAGCGGCGAGGGCGACCGCGCACCGCGCTGGCTGGAGCGGGAGATCGGTGAGGGCGGGCCGGAGCTGGTCGCCACCCTCGCCGGGGACCTCCGCAACACCGCGATGGCCGCCATGGCCCCCTACTGGGGGGCGGTCGAACGCGGACAGGCAGGGGCACTCGCGCTCGCGCGGACCGAGGAAAGGGTCCGTGAACTGCTGTCCGCCGCCCGCCACCACCTGTGGCGCTACGGGGTACTTGCCCCGCCGCCGTACCCGGCCGACCACCGCGCCCGCACCACGGCCGCGGGGCTGCTGGGCACCGATTCGCTGCGGGTCGCCGAGCTGATGGGCCGGGAGACGGACCGGGGAGCCGTCGTCCAGCTGTCCTCGCCCGAACAGGGGGCCCTCCTCAGCCGCGACCCGGAGGCCGCCCTGTGGATCCGCTTCGCCCCGGCCACCCTCCAGGGCGAGATCGAGGCCGCCTGGCGAAAGAGCGGTTCGCCGCCGGCCGAGGAGGCGCTGTGGACCTCCTCCGGGCGGTACGCGGGGCTGATCCGGCTCACCCCGCTGCGGATGGGCGTCGTCGACACGGTCCTGCCCCGGCAGAGCACCGGCGGCAGCGCCCGCACCGACGCTGACCCCGCCGACCACGCCGAGCCCTCCGTCCACGCCGAGTTCAGGGAGGACGACCGGTGGTGACCACCACCCCGCCGGGCCGGGCCGGGGCGCCGGGGGCCCCGCGCCCCCACCTGGTCCTCACCGACCCCACCGGGCGGCGACGCACCGCCCCGGCCCGCTTCGGCCCGGCCTCGCGGCGGGATCCGGCGCTGCCCCAGCGCATCCGCAACGGGCTGCTCGACGACCGGGGACAGCAGTGCGTCCAGGTGTTCCTGTCGACGGCCGACGCCGCCAACCCGGCGGCCCGCACCCTGCTGGACACCGAGGCGGGCACCGCCCTGCGCCTCGACCGGACCCTGGTGAACACCCCGTACGCCCACCTGTTCCCCACCGTCATCGGCTACGAGCTGGACACCGCCGAGCCGTTCCTGCTGTACGCCGCCCCGCGCGGGGCGCCCGTCGGACGCACCCATGTGATGTCCGCGTCCGACCAGCGGGTGTTCGCCCGGGATCTGACGCTGGCCCTGTGTCTGCTGGACAGCCAGGGTCTCGTGGCGCGCGGGATCTCCCCCGCGACGGTGTTCTGGGACGGTACGTCGGTGCAGCTCTGGGGCCTTGAGGGCGTCACCCGCGCCGGGCGGCCCCGGACGCCGTGGGGCCGGGCCCCGTTCGCCTCGCCCGAGCAGCACCGGGGCGAGGGCCACGCCGACCCCCGGGACGCGGTGTGGAGCGCCGCCCAGGTGCTCTACCAGCTCGTGACCGGCCGGCCCGGCCCGGCCGACCGCGCCCCCGCCGACCTCGACCGGCACCGGGTGCTCGCCGGGACGCTGCCGCGCGCTTTCGCCCCCACGGCGGCCGGACGCCCCACGCCCGGGGCCCTGTTGGAGCTGCTGGCCCCCGAGGAGGCGCGGCGGCTGGGGCCCTCGACCCCGACGGACGGCTCCCGCCCGCACCAGGAGGCGTTCGACCGGGCGCTGGACGCCAAACGGCGGACACCCGCTCCCCCGGAGGATCCGGCGGACGGCACACCCGAGGACCGGCCCCCCGGGGAGGTGCTCTGCCCCTACTGCCTGGAAGGCATCCAACTCGACCTGAACAACTTGTTCGTGACGGACGACCAGATGCAGTACCGGCCGCTGGACCTCTCCCGTATCGGCAACCCGGTGCGGCGCGAGGACGTGATGCGGGGCGCGGTCCAGCAGTGCACGGCCGACCCGGACTTCCCGGAGCACCACATCCCGGTGCCCTACCTCACCCACGGCCGCCCGCTGACGGTCGCCATGATCGGCCAGTCCAGCACCGGGAAGAGCCATCTGCTGACCCAGATGATCGCCGAGATCACCGACGGCGGCCTGGAGCGGTACGGGGTGGGCTGGCAGTCCGTCAACCCGGAACAGCACGCCCGCTTCGTCCGTGAGCGGGTGCAGCCGCTGCGCAGCGGCAAGGTGCTCGACCACACGAGCGGGGTCGGCCTGGACGGCTTCGCCCGGTTCGTCGAGTCGCTGCTGCTCACCGACGCGCGCGGGCGGGTGCGCCCGGTCGCCTTCTTCGACCTCGGCGGCGAGGACCTCGTCCGCACCGACGGGGCGCTGCGCTTCCTGCTCGGCATCGACGCCCTGGTCTTCGTCGTCGACCCGGCGCTCGCGCTGCCGCTGCCGCAGCTCGACGGCGTACGCGAGCGCTGGGGCACCGAGGTGGACCGGGACGGCGACGCGGCGTTCGGCACGGTCCTGGACCGGCTGCCGCGCCGGGGCCCCTATCTGGAGACCCCGGCGGCGATGGTGCTCGGCAAGTCCGACCTGCTCCGGTTCCAGCCGCCGGTGGACCGCTGGCTGGGCGAGCCGCCGCCCGCCGCGATCGGCCCGGACCAGTTCCGGGAGGAGAGCCGGGACGCCTACGCGCTGCTGCGGCAGCACGCCGGGCAGGCCTGGCTGCGTCCCTTCGACGCGTTCCGCCGCTGCACCCTGCACATCGCGTCCGCGACCGGGGGCCAGGAGAGCCAGGGCCGCTACCCGGCGGGGGCGGGGCCGCGCCGGGTGCTGGAACCCCTGGTGTCGCTGCTGGCGATGCACGGGATCATCGAGGCGCCCGGGGGCGCCGCATCATTCGGCGTGGGAAGGGAAACCCAGTGAACGACGCCCTCGATCGGCGCGAGGAGAGCGGCCCGGGCGGCCGGCTCGACCAGGTGGTCTTCCGCTGGGACGGGAACCAGGGCCGCTCCAGTGCGGGGATGGCAGCGGTGGCGCACTCCTGCTCCGCCGAACGCGCGGAGTCCCTCCGCCGCGAGCTGGGCCCGCTGCTCTGGGTGCCCGGCCCCGCCCCGGCGTCCCGCCCGAGCAGCGTCCGGGTCTCCTCCCGGGCCGTCGGGACCGTGCTCCTCCAGCGGTGGCCCACCCTGGACCGGGGCGGCCGGCCCAGCACGGCCTGCCACGCGGTGTTCGGCGACGCGGACGCCCTGACACCGCTGCGCTGCCTGGCTCTGGGCGGCACCGCCTGGAGCGACAGCGCCGTCGCGGAGACCGCCGCCGGGGGCCTGCCGACGCTGGACGGTGCCCGGCTGCGGGCCACGGCGGCCGAGCGGCTGCCCGACATGCTCGACAAACTCCCCACGGTGAAGAAGCCGTTGATGGTGGTGACCGCCGAGTGGCTGCGCGACCCCTCCCGTCGGCTCTCGCTCCTCGCCAGGGAACACGAACTGCCCGGTTGGCCGCGCCAGAACAAGGCCTCCCTGCTGTACCTGGGGCTGCTGTCGGTGTTCGGCGACTGGTTCGGCACGGAGTGGAGCTACGCCACGTTCGACACCGTGGACACCCACTCGTTGCGCCTGACCTGTGTGCCCGAGTGGTCCTCCCAGGCGACGGGGGCCCGGTCGCTGGCCCGCATCCGGCTGCGGCTGCCCGCCGAGGGGGACGTCGAGATGGCAGCGGCGAAGGAGATGGTCGAGTACGTGCTCGACCGCCCCGACGCACCTCCGGGCGTGCCCCATCTGACCGGTGAACTCCTCTCCGGGGCCCATCTGCCCCGGAGGGAACGGCGCGAGGCCCTGCGCCGCATGCTGGACGCCCGGCACGCCCCGTCCCTCGCACCGGCACCGGAGGAGGAGGGCCGCCACCGCCGCGTACGGGAGGAGGACCGGCACGGGCGCGGGGACCGGCAGGAGGACCGGTACGCGATCGAACCCCGGCGCGAGGACCGGTACGCGACCGAACCGAGGCGCGAAGACCCGTACGCGACCGAACCGAGGCGCGAAGACCCGTACGCGACCGAACCCCGGCGCGAAGACCCGTACGCGACCGAACCCCGGCGCGAAGACCCGTACGCGACCGAACCCCGGCGCGAAGACCCGTACGCGACCGAACCCCGGGAGAAGGACCCGTACGCACGCCAGGAACCGCAGGAGGACCGTTACGCGCGCCAGGACCGGGAGGCGCGTCACGAGCTGGAACTCCAGCGCCTGCACCAGGAATTGCTGGTCCACCAGCGCGCCGATACCGCCCAGTCCGCACGGCTGTCGGCCCGGCTCCGGCACCTCCTGGACACCGCGCTGCTGACCCTCCTGTCCGCCGACGGGATGCCGTGGGCCTCCCGCGATCTCGTCCTGGCCGAACTGGCCGACGAGGGGCGACAGCGGTCCCGCGACGAAGCGACCGCACACGCGCTCTGCACCGAAGTGCTGCGGCACAACCTGTACTTCCGGCCCGCCCGGTCCGGGGCGGACGGTCCGTCCGCCCCGGAGATGCGGGAGCGGGCGGCCGATCTCTTCTCCTGGGCCGTCGCCCCGCTCGTACGGGATCCTCTCCGGGCCCCCGATCTCCGGCCGCTGTTCAACATCGTCCTCAAGGACGGTCGCGACACGGGTATGGAGTGGCTGCGGCGCCTCCTGGTCACGCCCCCGGGCGGCCGGGCCCCCGACCTGCCCCCGCAGCTGTGGCAGCAGGTCGTCTGGGACCTCCTCGACCGCCCCGCGTCCGTGCCGGCACCGGCACCGGCACGGACGGAGGAACCCGTGCGGCCCGCCGTTGTGCCGGCCCCCACCAGGCCGACGGTGCCCCTCCCGCCCTCGTTCGCATCGGCGTCGTCCACCACACCGTCGCCGAAGGTGGCGCCGATGCCGACGGCGCGGCCGGCCACACCCGCGCCGAAGGCGGCTCAGCCGCCCCCCTCGGAGAAGGACGGAACATCCCAACGGTCGGATCGCGTGGAGAAGTTGTTCGTAGCCGCCCTCGTCGGGGTCGGGGTGGTCGTCATCGGCTTCCTCCTGCTGATCGTTCTCACCTGACCGCCGTCCGGTGGTGCGGGCCCCGTCAGCCGCCGAGCGCGTCGACCGCTGCCCGCACGGGCCCCTGCCGCCCGGTGAAGTCCGTGCTGTCCGCCCACTGGTCCACGCTCCCCGTCAGCGGCAGGGCCCGCAGTTCCGGGTCGGTGATGCTCCGGGCCAGGGCGTGGGCGAAGCGCTCGGCGTGCAGCACCTGGAACGGGCGGCCATGGTACGGGCGCCGCCCGGGGTCCACCGCCTCCGCGAGGCCCGAGCCGTTCTGGAGCGCGGCCACGGCCTCGTACGCGTCGCCGAGGTGCCGTTCGCGTGCCGGGTGGTCCGTGGCCGTGACGGCCCCCCGCAGGGCGGGCAGCAGCTCGTCGGCCCCGGGCAGCCGGGCGAAGGCGCTGCCGAGCCACTTGCCGTACGGCGCGTACTCCCGGGCGAGGAGCAGGCACAGGCGCATCAGGTCCCGCACGAGCCGCCCCGCGACCACGGCGGACCCCAGCTCGTCCCCCACCTCGGCGCAGCGTCCGACGAACGCCTCCTCCTGGGAGATCCGCTGCCACTGGCAGGCCAGCAGATAGCGCCACACCTCGTCCGGGTACCAGTCCAGCGCCTGCCGCGCCCGGGTCAGCGTGCCGACCCCGTCGTGGAACACCGCGCCGCCCGTGGTCTCCGCCAGCCTCTGCTGCGGCATGGCCAGCCAGTCGCGGGTCTCCGGGGACGGAGGCTCCCCGCCGGGGCCGGGGCGGAGGCCGAGCCGATCGTGCAGCCACCCGCCGACGTCGGCGACGAGGACGCGGTGGTGGACCGGGCCGTCCGTCAGCTCCATGTGCCCGACCGGGTCGTCCGGGTCGGCGTGCCGGAAGTGCGTCGGCCAGCCGCGCACCTGCTTGGGCAGCCGCTCGGCGAACAGGCGGTGCAGCCGCTCCCCGTGCGCGGCGGCATCGGCAGGTTGTAGGAACAGGTCCAGGCGCGGGCCCCAATCATGGTCCACCGACCGGGCGGTGTCGAAGCCGAGCACCTCGGAGCCGGAGCCGATCCGGGCGGCGGCGTACCGCAGGCCGGGGTACTCCGCGTCGAGGATCGGCCGCACGGCCTCCTCGTAGAGGATCCGGGACAGGGCGAGTCCGGGCAGGAACGCGCGGGCGGGGGTCGTCATCCGCCCACTCTGCCCGGCCGGGGCGTCTCTTTCCAGGCGATTTCCGGGTCGCGGAACAACGGCTCACGTCGGCTCGGGGAGCCGGTCGGGAGCGAGAGGAGCGAGCACTGCACCAGGTGGTCGGCCTTCCCTGCCTCGGTGTCCCGGAGGAGGGTGCTCAGCGCCTCCCGGGTGCCCGTCAGGTAGGCCCTCGCCTGCCGGCGACCGCTGTGCAGGCGTTGCCGTCGGCGTCGGTACCCAGGCGGAAGCAGGTGGAGCTCTCCGCGCAGAAGGGCTCCTCCTTCCGGCGGCCCGTCGCGCGCTTCGCCCGCTGTCCCCAGTCCGGGGCCTCCCGGCGGGCACCCGCGCTTCCACTGTCCGGCCCGCCGGGAACTGAGAGGATGCGCACTGTGAGCAACGACGATCTGGCCGAAGTTCTGGGCACCCGCGAGAGCACGACGCTGGAGTTCAAGCGCACGGCGAAGCGGGAAGGCAAGCGCGGTGACGCCATCGCCACAGCCGTGTGCGCCATGGCCAACGACCTCTGTGGCCATGGGGGCGGTGACATCCTTGTGGGCGTGAACGACGCCGGAGATCCGGTGGACGATGTCGACACGAGCGATCGCGCGCTGCTGGCCCTGACCGACCTCCGGGACGACGGCCGCATTCTCGACCGGCCGTCGCTCACCGTCCGCGTAGCCCGCTACAAGGGCAAGCCGGTCGTGCACCTGCGCGTGGAAGCCTCGGCCGCGCCGCCCGTACGGTGCGACGGCGTGGTCTGGGTCCGGCCGGGACCCACCACCCGACGGGCCGGGCGGGAGGACGAACGCGTGCTGTCCGAGCGCCGCCGGTCGGGGGACGGGCCGTTCGACGTCCGGCCCGTGGCCCGCGCGACGCACGACGATCTGGACCTCGATCTGTTCCAGCGTTCCTATCTGCCTTCCATGGTCGATCCCGAGGTGATCGAGGAGAACGGCCGCCCGCTCGATGTCCAGCTGGCCTCTTGCCATCTCGCCACGCCGGACGGCACCCCCACCGCACTCGGCCTGCTGGCCCTCGGGCTCGACCCGTCCAGCAGCATCCCGGGGGCGTACGTCCAGTTCGTGCGGTACGAAGGGGTCGACCTCGACGCGCCCGTCGCCGACGAGCAGGAGTTGCGGCAGAACCTGATCGGCACGGCTGCCCGACTCGAACCTCTCCTGCGCAGCAATCTGAGGACCCGGATCGTCGGAGACGGCTTTCGGGAGACCCCGCAACCGGACTACCCGTTGGAAGCACTGCGGGAGATCTGCATGAACGCCCTGATGCACCGGAACTACGAGACCTCCTACGCCCCGACCCGCATCGTCTGGTTCGACGACCGCATCGAGGTCACCAATCCGGGCGGGCCGTTCGGCCAGGTACGGGACGACAACTTCGATCTGGTGACGGACTACCGCAACCCGTCGCTCGCAGCCGCCTTGAAGGGGCTCGGTTACGTCAACCGCTTCGGCCGGGGCATCGGCAGGGTGCGGGCGGCGCTGGAGCGCAACGGAAATCCGCCCGCCGAGTTCCAGGTGGACGACTCGTCCTGGGCCGTGACCCTCAGGAGGGTCGTATGACCGCGACGTCGATCGCGCTTTTCAACAACAAGGGGGGCGTCGGCAAGACCACCCTCGCCTATCACCTGGCGCACATGATGGGCCGCCTCGGCCGGAACGTCCTGGCCGTGGACCTCGATCCGCAGGCCAACCTGACGTCCGTGTGTCTGGACGAGAGCGAGATCGAAGACCTGTGGTCGAACCCTTCGGAACTGATCGCCCAGGGCCTCGTACCGGCGAAACTGAACGGCACGGGACGTATCCGTGAGGGCCGGACCGTCGCCGACGCGGTACGACCCATCCTGGAGGGCACGGGCGACGTCGCCCTGGTGGAGCCGGTCCTGCTGAAGCCCGGGCTGTGGCTGCTTCCCGGGAGCCTGGACCTGAGCCGGTTCGAGGACAAGCTCTCGAACGAGTGGTTCAAGTCGTTCGCCGGGGATATCGCCGCGATCCGGACCACCACCGCGTTCCACCGCATGATCGAGCACGCCGCCGCGTCCGTGGAGGCCGATATCGTGCTCATCGACGTCGGCCCCAACCTCGGTGCCATCAACCGCGCGGCGTTGATCGCCGCCGACAGCGTGCTGATGCCGCTCGCCGCCGATCTGTTCTCCCTCAAGGGACTCAGCAACCTGGGGCCGACGCTCCGGGAGTGGCGGCACAACTGGCGTCAGGTCGTCCTGCCCCAGGTCCCGGCGGGGATCTCGGCGCCCCCGGCGGAGATGACACCGCTGG
Source organism: Streptomyces sp. NPDC026589 (assembly GCF_040638385.1). NCBI lineage: Bacteria > Bacillati > Actinomycetota > Actinomycetes > Kitasatosporales > Streptomycetaceae > Streptomyces > Streptomyces sp. NPDC026589. The sequence goes on along the minus strand of NZ_JBEZYG010000016.1, from coordinate 139,380 downwards.
GATACGTGATCATGCAGCCGGAAATGCGTCTGGACCGCCCCGTGAAAGCCTACGAGCGCTGGCTCGGGCGCATTCCGCACGTCTACTCCTCCGCCGTGCTGAACACGAAGGACCCTTCGTCCGGAGACGCTCTCCATCACATCGCGACACTGCGCAACTACCGCAGCCTGATGCCTCTCGCACACGACGCGAGGAAGCCGATGTTCGAACTCAAAGCCGCGGACGGCGCGCTCGGCAGCACCCAGAAGTACGTACAGACCTGCTACAGGGAGTTCAAGGGGCTGGCCGAGAACGTCCTGGACCGCGTGGCCGACCGGTAGCGAGGCCAGGGCCACGGCCTGGTGCGGGAGAAGGTCAGCGGCAGGGCCCGCAGTTCCGGGTCGGTGCCGCTCCCGCCGGGTGGCGGCGGACGTCCTGAAATGTGGAGACGGGTCGAGCAGGAAACGTGGAGATGGGCCGCCCCCGCCGGCACCCGCGTCAGCCGCCCTTCTTCGCCTCTCCCACCGGACGCCGGTCCACGACCCGGGCCGTCGCGTCCGCGTCCAGGTGGGCGGTGCCCTCCTCGCCGGTCACCGTGACCCGGACCCGGGGGCCCTCTCCCAGGTCGGCCCCCGGCGTCACGTCGATGCGCCAGCTCTTCGGTTCGCGTACGCCCAGGGTCGTGCGGGCCTCGTGGACCAGCGCGGGGAACAGCTCGTACGGGAGCATCTGGACGTGCATCGTCTCGCCGGCCGGGCGGGCGGCGTCGCCGCGGATCCTCATGCGGCGTTCCTCGATGGTGATCGCGGTGACCTCCGAGGTGCCCACGCGAGCCTCCAGCTCCGCGGCCGTCTCCCGCATCCGTCCGAGGACCAGCATCGAGGAGGAGGGCCCGGAGACGGTGGTGGTCGAGGTGAACGTCCGGGAGGAGGAGGCGGACGACGTGACGGAGGGCTGCTTCGACGAGGGCCCCGTGTCGTCCTCGGACGTGAACAGCTCGCCCCGGAAGAGGAACACCACCAGCGCCGCACCCGCCAGGAACATGATGAGCATCAGCCCGCACCAGGAGCTCTCGCTGGGCCCCGGCTTCTCCACCAGCGTGGACTCGGGCGCGGAGTCGATCTCCGCCTCATCGGCCCGGCGGCTCCACTCCGGGGTCGGGCGGGTGACGATCCGCACCTCCCAGGGCTCGTCCGGGCGGTACTCCACGACGGCGATGGAGCGCGGCCGGTAGACGGGGAGGTCAGCCAGGTTGATGCGCTCGTCGATGTTCACGCGGTACGCCGGCCTGCCGTCCTCCGGCTCCGGCGCCACGGTCAGCCGGAAGTCCACCGGTACGTCGGCGGATTCGCCGCCCGTGGCCCGCAGGTCCTCGATCCGGGCGAGGGCGGTCCGGGTCACCGGCGGCGTGCCGGGGCCCGGCGCCCACCGCCCGACGACGGCGGCGATCAGGACGACGAGGACCAGGCCCCCGACCCCGGTGAGGACGACGGGCAGCTCCTCCAGGATCGCGCCGACCACGACGGCCGCGATCGCCGCGCCGATCACTCCCGACACGACCGTCAGGCGCAGGGCTTCGAGAATCCTGCGCATCACCGAACTCCCGCGTACCGAACGCTCGTTGACATCAAGCGCGTCCTGTCCGGCCGGCCCCTGCCCCATGGTCCCCATGACCGTGATTGTGCCGGTCGGGGGCGATCCGGGGCAGGGGGCGGCGGAAGAAATACGCCAGGGTCAGTCCTCGCCCTCCAGGTTCCCTTCCGTCTCCAGGTACACCTGGCGCAGCGCGTCCAGCACCGCCGGGTCGGGCTTGGCCCACATACCGCGCGACTCGGCCTCCAGAAGGCGTTCCGCGATGCCGTGCAGGGCCCAGGGGTTGGCCTCCTGGAGGAACTGCCGGTTCTCCGGGTCCAGGACGTACGTCTCGGTGAGCTTGTCGTACATCCAGTCGGCGACGACGCCGGTCGTGGCGTCGTACCCGAAGAGGTAGTCGACGGTGGCCGCCAGCTCGAACGCGCCCTTGTAGCCGTGGCGGCGCATCGCCTCGATCCACTTCGGGTTGACGACCCGGGCGCGGAAGACACGGGACGTCTCCTCGACGAGCGTCCGCGTGCGGACGGTCTCGGGACGGGTGGAGTCCCCGATGTAGGCCTCCGGGGCCTTGCCCTTGAGCGCGCGCACGGCGGCCACCATGCCGCCGTGGTACTGGAAGTAGTCGTCGGAGTCCGCGATGTCGTGCTCGCGGGTGTCAGTGTTCTTCGCGGCGACCTCGATGCGCCGGTAGGCGCTCTCCATCTCCTCGCGGGCCGGACGGCCGTCCAGCTCACGGCCGTAGGCGTAACCGCCCCAGACCGTGTAGACCTCGGCGAGGTCGGCGTCGGTGCGCCAGTCGCGGGAGTCGATGAGCTGGAGGAGACCCGCGCCGTAGGTGCCGGGGCGGGAGCCGAAGATCCGGGTGGTGGCCCGGCGTTCGTCGCCGTGCTCGGCCAGGTCGGCCTGGGTGTGCGCCCGTACGTGGTTCTGCTCGGCGGGCTCGTCCAGCGAGGCGGCCAGCCGTACGGCGTCGTCCAGCAGCCCGACCGTGTGCGGGAACGCGTCGCGGAAGAAGCCCGAGATGCGCAGCGTCACGTCGATACGGGGACGGCCCAGCTCCTCGTACGGGATGGGCTCCAGGCCGGTCACCCGGCGCGAGGCGTCGTCCCAGACGGGGCGGATGCCGAGCAGCGCGAACGCCTCCGCGATGTCGTCGCCCGCCGTGCGCATCGCGCTGGTGCCCCAGAGGGAGAGGCCGACCGAGGTGGGCCAGTCGCCGTTGTCGGTGCGGTAGCGGGTCAGGAGCGAGTCCGCCAGGGCCTGGCCGGTCTCCCAGGCGAGCTTGGAGGGGACGGCCTTCGGGTCGACCGAGTAGAAGTTGCGGCCGGTGGGGAGGACGTTGACCAGGCCGCGCAGCGGGGAGCCGGACGGGCCCGCGGGGACGAACCCGCCGTTCAAGGCGTGTACGGCGTGCGTGAGTTCATCGGTCGTGGCCGCCATGCGCGGGACGACCTCGGTGGCCGCGAAGGTGAGGATGTCGGCGACCGCGTCCGGCAGCCCGGCGGCGACGGACGCCACGGCGGCCGGGTCCCAGTCGGCGTCGTCCATCGCCTGGACGAGCGCGCGGGCCTGCTCCTCGATGGTGTCGGCGGCGGTGCGGGTGGCGGCCGACTCGTCGAGGCCGAGCGCCTCGCGCAGCCCCGGCAGCGAGGCCGTGCCGCCCCAGATCTGGCGGGCGCGGAGCACGGCGAGCACCAGGTTGACCCGGTCGTTCCCGGCGGGCGGGTTGCCCAGCACATGGAGGCCGTCGCGGATCTGGACGTCCTTGATCTCGCAGAGCCAGCCGTCGAGATGCATGATGAAGTCGTCGAAGCCCTCGTCCTCCGGCCGGTCCTCCAGGCCGAGGTCGTGGTCGAGCTTCGCGGCCTGGATCAGCGTCCAGATCTGCGCGCGGATCGCGGGCAGCTTCGCCGGGTCCATCGCGGCGATCTGGGCGTGCTCGTCGAGGAGTTGCTCAAGGCGGGCGATGTCGCCGTAGCTGTCGGCGCGGGCCATCGGCGGCACGAGGTGGTCGATCAGCGTGGCGTGGACGCGCCGCTTGGCCTGCGTGCCCTCGCCCGGGTCGTTGACGAGGAACGGGTAGATCAGCGGCAGGTCGCCGAGGGCCGCGTCCGGACCGCAGGCGGCGGAGAGCCCCGCGTTCTTGCCGGGCAGCCACTCCAGGTTCCCGTGCTTGCCGAGGTGGATCATGGCGTCCGCGCCGAAGCCGTTGTCGTCGGCGGAGGCAGCGATCCAGCGGTAGGCGGCCAGGTAGTGGTGCGAGGGCGGCAGATCGGGGTCGTGGTAGATCGCGATCGGGTTCTCGCCGAAGCCGCGCGGCGGCTGGATGAGGATGAGGAGGTTGCCGCGCCGCAGGGCCGCGAGGACGATGTCGCCCTCCGGGTTGGCCGACCGGTCGACGAACATCTCGCCGGGAGCCGGGCCCCAGTGCCGCTCCACGGCGAGCCGCAGCTCCTCGGGGAGGGTGGCGAACCAGCGGCGGTAATCGGCGGCCGGGATACGGACCGGGTTCTTGGCCAACTGCTCGTCGGTCAGCCACTCCTGGTCGTGGCCGCCCGCCTCGATCAGCGCGTAGATCAGCTCGTCGCCGTCGCCGGAGACCAGCCCCGGGATGTCGGCCTCCGGGCCGAAGTCGTACCCCTCGGCGCGCAGCCGCCGCAGCAGGGCGACGGCGCTGGCGGGGGTGTCGAGCCCGACCGCGTTACCGATCCGGGAGTGCTTGGTCGGGTAGGCGGAGAGCACGAGCGCGATGCGCTTCTCCGCGTTCGGGATGTGCCGCAGCTTCGCGTGCCGTACGGCGATCCCGGCGACCCGGGCCGCGCGCTCGCCGTCGGCGACGTACGCCGGGAGCCCGTCCTCGTCGATCTCCTTGAAGGAGAAGGGGACGGTGATCAGCCGGCCGTCGAACTCCGGCACCGCGATCTGGGTGGCCGCGTCCAGCGGGGAGACGCCCTCGTCGTTCTCTTCCCAGGCGCTGCGCGGGCTGGTGAGGCAGAGCGCCTGGAGGATCGGCACGTCGAGCCCGGTGAGCGCGCCCGCGTCCCACGACTCGTCGTCGCCGCCGGCCGACGCCTCGGCGGGCTTGGTGCCGCCCGCCGCGAGGACGGTGGTCACGATGGCGTCGGCGGCGCGGAGCGCGTCGATCAGCTCGGCCTCCGGCGTACGGAGGGAGGCGACGTACAGCGGGAGCGGCCGGGCGCCGGCGTCCTCCACCGCCGTGCACAGGGCGTCGATGAACGCGGTGTTCCCGCTCATGTGGTGGGCGCGGTAGTAGAGGACGGCGACCGTCGGCGCGCCCTCGGCCACCTCACGGGCCTCCCGCTCCAGCGGCCCCCACGCGGGGGCCGGGGCGGGCGGCTCGAAGCCGTGGCCGGTCAGCAGCACGGTGTCGGAGAGGAACCGGGCCAGCTGCTCCAGGTTGGCGGGCCCGCCGTGCGCGAGGTAGGCGTGCGCCTCGGCGGCGATGCCGATCGGCACGGTGGAGGCGGCCATCAACTGGGCGTCGGGGGCCTGCTCACCGGTCAGCACGACGACGGGGCGGCCGGTGGCCAGCACCGCGTCGAGCCCTTCCTGCCAGGCCCGGACGCCGCCGAGGAGGCGTACGACGACGAGGTCGACGCCGTCCAGGAGGTCCGGCAGTCCGTCGAGGGAGACGCGGGAGGGGTTGGCGTACCGGTAGCTGACGGGTCCCTCGGAAGCGCGGGCGCTCAGGAGGTCGGTGTCGGACGTCGACAGGAGCAGGATCATGCTGCGTCAGGCCTTCCTCGGGGTGTCCACGCCCCGGGCGGTGTCGGAGGGTCTCCCCACGTCCGGCTCGGAAGCCGGGCGCTGCGTCCGGCTCGGGAACCGGGCGCTCGGGGAAGGGAGTTCCTGACTCGCACGGCCGGTGGTGGCGGCCGTGCTCACAGTGGCGGGACCGCGCCGGAATCTCACCGGGCTTCCTCCCCTGTCGCCGTCTGGCGATGGCGGCCTGAACGGACCACCGCCTGCATCCTAAGCGGCGGAGCGGGACAGGGGCAGGGGGCGGGGGTGCGGTGGTGATCACCGCGTACGGGCACGGCGGCTGTCCGTACCCCGCTGACCAGCGGGTCGAGCCTGCCTGTGTCCGTCCCGCAGGTCTGTCGCGCAGGTCTGCCCCGCTGGCCGGTTCCGCAGGTCTGTCCCCCCCCCTGCCCCCGGTCTGTCCCGCAGGCCGGTCCCGCATGTCTGCCCCGCAGGCCGGTCCCACCCCGTTCCCACGGTTCGGCCTCACCCGCTGTCCCGGAGGTCACAGGAGCGGGCCCGTCTACGGGACCGGCCCGGTCGGTATGCTCGCCGCCATGCCCGATTCCGCCCCCTCGCCCCTCTCCGTGGGCGGCGCATCCCCTCGCGACGGCGGCGACGCCTGCCCGGGGACGCTGCGGCTGCACCGGGCCGACGACGGTGCGCTGGCCCGGGTACGCGTCCCCGGCGGGGTGCTGAGCGCGGACCGGGCGGACGCGCTGCTCGCGGTGGCCGGCCGGTTCGGGGACGGTGAGCTGCATCTCACCTCGCGGGGCAACGTACAGCTGCGCGGCCTGGACGCGGAGTGCGGCGGCGGGCCGGCCGAACTGCTCGGCGCCGCCGGGCTGCTGCCGTCCGCCGCGCACGAGCGGGCCCGCAACATCGTGGCCTCGCCGCTCGCCGGACTCGACGGATCACCCGCGCTCGGCGGCTGGTTGTCCGAGCTGGACGGCCTGGTGTGCGGGTCGGCCGCCGCCGCCGCGCTCTCCGGCCGCTTCCTCTTCGCCCTCGACGCGGGCCGCGGTGACGTGGACGCGCTGGGCGCGGACGTGACGCTGATCGCGGAGGGCGGCGACTGCCTCCTGCGGGTCGGGGCCGCCGACGAGGTGTTCCGGCTGCCGGCGGCGGACGGCCCGCGCGCCGCGCTCCTGGCCGCCGAGGCGTTCCTCCGCGCCGCCCGGGGCTCCGGCGCGTGGCGCGTGAAGGACCTGCCCGAGGACGTACGCGCCGCGCTGGTCCGCACCATCGGGGCGACGGCGGGCCCAGCTGTTCACCGCCCCGGCCCGGGGGCGCCGAAGGTTCCGGCCCCGGGCCCGGTCACCGCACCGGACGCCAGCACGCCCACGACAACGACAGCGCCCCCGTCAGCGACAGCGACCCCGGAAGCGACCGTGACCGCGATCAGCGTCGGCGTACCGCTGGGCCGCCTCGCCCCCGCCCAGTGGCGGCTGCTCACCGAGACGGCCCGGCGGTACGGGACCGAGCGGTCCGGGTACGAGCTGCGGCTCACTCCGTGGCGCGGGATCATCATCCCCGGCTTCTTCGGGGAGTCCGGCTCCTTCGGGGAGTCCGGGCCCTCCGGGCAGTCCGGGCCCGCGGCCGAGGCGCTGGACACGCTGGCGGCGGCCGGGCTGATCACCGGCCCGGACTCCCCGTGGACCGGCGTCGGCGCCTGCATCGGCCACCCCGGCTGCGGGAAGTCGCTGTCCGACGTGCGGGCCGAAGCGGGGGCCGCTGTCGGACCGGTCGGGCGGCTCCCTGTGTACTGGTCCGGGTGCGAACGCCGCTGCGGCCACCCCCACGGGGAGTGGATCGACGTGGTCGTCACGCCCGACGGACACCGGATCTCGCACGTACGGGGCGAACACCGTGCCCCCCGGGCGGCGGTCCGGAACGACCCGGCGGCACTCGCCGCGGCGGTGGCCGCGGCCCGCGCCTGAGCACTCTCCCCCTCCCCATACCGGCTACACCGGCAGAAGAAAGCGACAGCACTGTGCACCAGTACGAGAAGGACGGACCGGCGATCTACCGCCAGTCCTTCGCCACCATCCGCGCGGAGGCGGATCTGGCCGGGCTGCCCGCCGACGTGAGCCAGGTCGCCGTCCGGATGATCCACGCCTGCGGCATGGTCGACCTCGTAACGGACCTCGCCTTCTCGCCGAACGCCGTGGCCGACGCCCGCGCGGCCCTGCGGTCCGGCGCGCCGATCCTCTGCGACGTGGCGATGGTGGCCAGCGGGGTCACCCGCAAGCGGCTGCCCGCGGACAACGACGTGGTGTGCACGCTGTCGGACCCGTCCGTGCCGGAGCTGGCCGCGAAGATGGGGACCACGCGCAGCGCGGCGGCCCTGGAACTGTGGCGGGACCGGATGGAGGGGGCCGTGGTCGCGGTCGGCAACGCCCCGACCGCCCTGTTCCGGCTGCTGGAGATGATCGAGGAGGGCGCCCCGCGCCCGGCCGCCGTCATCGGCGTCCCGGTCGGCTTCGTCGGCGCGATGGAGTCCAAGGAGGCCCTGGCCGACCACCCGTCGGGCCTGGAGCACCTGATCGTGCGCGGCCGGCGCGGCGGCAGCGCGATAGCGGCGGCGGCGATCAACGCCATCGCGAGCGAGGAGGAGTAGTGACTTCTCCGGTGAAAGACACCACTACCGGCAGGCTCTACGGTGTCGGGCTCGGCCCCGGCGACCCGAACCTGATGACGCTGCGGGCCGTCCAGGCCATCGGTGAGGCCGACGTCGTCGCGTACCACAGCGCCCGGCACGGCCGCTCGATCGCCCGGTCCATCGCGGCGGCGCACCTGCGGCCCGACCACATCGAGGAGGCCCTGGTCTACCCCGTCACGACGGAGACCACGGACCACCCGGGCGGCTACCGGGGCGCGCTGGAGGAGTTCTACGAGAAGGCCGCGGCCCGTCTCGCGGCGCACCTGGACGCGGGTCTGACCGTCGCGGTGCTCGCCGAGGGCGACCCGATGTTCTACGGCTCGTACATGCACATGCACAAGCGCCTGGCCGACCGTTACACCACCGAGGTCATCCCGGGCGTCACATCCGTCAGCGCGGCGGCGGCTCGTCTCGGCACCCCCCTGGTCGAGGGCGAGGAGATCCTCACGATCCTCCCCGGCACCCTCCCGGAGGAGGAGCTGACGGCCCGTCTCGCCGCCACGGACACGGCCGTGGTGATGAAGCTGGGGCGTACGTTCCCGGCGGTGCGCGGGGCGTTCGAGGCGTCGGGGAGGCTGGCGGAGGCCCGGTACGTGGAGCGGGCCACGATGGCCGGGGAGCGTACGGGCGACCTGGCGGACATCGACCCGGCGTCCGTCCCGTACTTCTCGGTGGCGGTGCTGCCGAGCCGCGTCGACGCGCCGCGCCCGTCCGGAGAGGCCGACGGCGAGGTCGTGGTCGTGGGCACAGGACCGGCGGGCCCGCTGTGGCTGACACCGGAGACGCGGGGAGCGCTCGCCGCCGCCGACGCCGTGGTCGGCTACACGACCTATCTGGACCGGGTGCCGGCCCGTCCCGGTCAGGCGCGGCACGGCTCGGACAACAAGGTGGAGTCGGAGCGCGCCGAGTTCGCCCTGGACCTGGCCCGGCGGGGCCACCGTGTCGCGGTGGTCTCCGGCGGCGACCCCGGGGTCTTCGCGATGGCGACGGCGGTGCTGGAGGTGGCCTCGCAGGACGCGTACGCGGACATCCCCGTACGGGTCCTCCCCGGGGTCACCGCGGCCAACGCGGCGGCGGCCCGCGCGGGTGCGCCCCTGGGCCACGACTACGCCACGATCTCCCTCTCGGACCGGCTCAAGCCGTGGGAGGTCATCGCGGAGCGCCTGCGCGCGGCGGCCTCGGCGGACCTGGTGCTGGCCCTGTACAACCCGGGCTCCAAGTCCCGTACGTGGCAGGTCGGCAAGGCCCGCGACCTGCTCCTGGAGCACCGCTCGCCGGACACCCCGGTGGTGCTGGCGCGCGATGTGGGCGGCCCGGCGGAGAGCGTACGGACGGTGCGGCTGGCCGACGTCGTCCCGGCGGAGGTGGACATGCGGACGCTGCTGATCGTGGGCTCGTCGCAGACCCGGTGGGTGCGGAGGGGCGGCGCCGGCGCGGACCGGTCCATCGTGTGGACGCCGCGCCGCTACCCGGAGGCGTAGAGCCTCCGGCGGGTCTCAGAGCCGGCGCACCCACTCCACGGCCTCATCGGGCGTACGGGCCACCGGCACCCCTTCCGGCACCGGTGGCCGCCGGACGACGACGACGGGAATCCCGGCTTCGCGGGCGGCGGTGAGTTTGGGGGCGGTGGCGTCCCCGCCGCTGTCCTTGGTGACGAGCACATCGATCCGATGGCGGCGGATGAGATCGAGCTCCCCCTGGAGTCCGAACGGCCCCCGGTCGAGCAGGACCTCCATCCGGGCCGGACAGGGCGGTTCCGGCGCGTCGACGGACCGCACGAGGAACCACAACGCGTCGAGGCCGGCTCCCGCGAAGGCGGCGAGCCCCATCCGCCCGGTGGTGAGGAAGACCCGCTCGCCGAGTGCGGGCAGCAGCCCGGCGGCCTCGGCGAGCGTTCCGGCGGTGTGCCAGCGGTCGCCGTCCTGGGCGACCCAGCCGGGCCGGCGGAGGGCGAGGAGAGGAACATGGGCCTGTGCGGCGGCCTCGGCCGCGTTCCGGCTCATGGTCGCGGCGAAGGGGTGGGTGGCATCGACGACGGCGTCCACACCGTGCTCGCGCACCCAGGCGGCGAGCCCCTCGGGCCCCCCGAACCCGCCGACGCGCACGTCACCCGGCGGCAGCCGGGGAGCGGAGACCCGCCCGGCGAGCGAGGTGGTGACCCGGACACCCGGGTCATGGGCGACCAGGTGCTCGGCCAGCCGGCGCGCCTCGGTAGTACCCCCCAGAACAAGCACATGCACAGGCAGAACAGGCAGCATCGGAACGGACTCTCTCATGAACGCTGAGGCGCGGGGCGGTCGCAGTGCCCAACTCAAACACACGGGCCTGCGCCCCGGCTGGACGACCGGGGCCTGTGCGACGGCGGCGACGACGGCCGCGTACACGGCGCTGCTGACCGGCGACTTCCCGGACCCGGTGACCATCACCCTGCCGAAGGGCCAGACACCGGCGTTCGCGCTGGCGCTGGAGGAGCTGACGGCCGGGCCGGGTGAGGCGGTGGCGACGGCCGGAGTGGTGAAGGACGCGGGCGACGACCCGGACGTGACGCACGGGGCGCTGGTCCGGTCGACCGTACGGAGACTGCCGCCCGGTTCCGGCGTGGTGTTCCGGGCGGGCCCGGGCGTGGGCACGGTCACCCTCCCGGGCCTGCCCCTCGATGTCGGTGAGCCCGCGGTGAACCCGGTCCCGCGCCGGCTGATGCGCGAGCACGTGGAGCGGGTGGCGGCGGAGCACGGCGGGACGGGGGACGTGGAGATCACGGTCTCGGTCGACCACGGCGAGGAGATCGCCCGCTCGACGTGGAACGGTCGGCTCGGCATCCTGGGCGGCCTGTCGATCCTGGGCACCACGGGAGTCGTCGTCCCCTACTCCTGCTCGGCGTGGATCGACTCGATCCGCCGGGGCGTGGACGTGGCGCGGGCGGCGGGCCTGACCCATGTGGCGGGCTGCACGGGCTCGACGTCGGAGAAGACGGTGGTGTCGGAGTACGGCCTGCCGGACATCGCGCTGCTGGACATGGGCGACTTCGCGGGCGCGGTGCTCAAGTACGTACGCCGCCACCCCGTCGCCCGCCTCACGATCTGCGGCGGCTTCGCGAAGCTCTCCAAACTGGCCGCGGGCCACCTGGACCTCCACTCGGCCCGCTCCCAGGTCGACAAGCCCTTCCTGGCCGACCTGGCCCGGACGGGCGGGGCGAACGAGGAGCTGGCTTCCCGGATCACCACCGCCAACACGGGCCTGGAGGCCCTGCGCCTCTGCGAAGCGGCGGGCGTCCCCCTCGGCGACCTGGTCGCCGCCCGAGCCCGCGACGAGGCCCTGGCGGTGCTACGGGGTGCGCCGGTCGCGGTCGACGTGATCTGCATCGACCGGGCGGGGGTGGTGGTGGGGCGGGGGTAGGGGCCCGGTACAAAGCGCTGGACTTTCGGTCCCCCCGAGTCCCCCGCCCCGGCGGCGGTAGCTACCCCTTCTCGATGGCGTCGAAAATGTCGGCGTCGGTTTCCTGCTGCCAGGTCGGGAGGTCGGGCCAGTCCGCGACGTAGCCCGGCTTGGGATCACCGAAGTGCTTGAACATCTGGGCCGTCCAGCAAGTCGCGACGAAGCGCCCGCGCTGTTCACGCGAGAGCCGGGAAACATGCCCGCCGCTGATCTCGACGAACTGGCGCACCTGCTCGTACACAGCCCCGGCCGCCTCTCGCTCCCACTGCGGGGTGTCCTCCCACGGGGTGACGTAACCGGCCTTCGGCTCACCGGGGAAATGGCGACGCACTCCCGCGATCCAGGCTTCCCGGAACAGTCGTGCACCCTCGGTCTGCGACATGCCATTCCCTCTCGTCACGGTGTACCCAGCGCGGCGATGTCCGCCCCCAGCTCCGCCACGCGGTGGTCACGGCTCAGGGGACCGAACTCGCCGTACAGCTTTCGGAGTCTACGGACGACGTATCCGGATCCGGAGGATCGCGCCCTGATCAGCCCTCGACGAGCTCCTGCCGGTTGCGGCAGCACCCGCTACAGAGCCCCGGGCCCCCCGGGCACTCCCGCAGCACCCGCCGCAGCGGCGAGCCGTCCCCGCCACCCGTCCGGGTCACGCCCGGCCTCCACGGCGGCCGCCGCGTCGTCGGCGAGGTCGACGCCGAGGTCCGCGGCCCGGCGCTCGGCCCAGCGTGCCCAGGCGGCGGCCTGCTGGCAGTCGGGGCACTCGGTCTCCTCGGCCATGGCCCGGAAGACGTGCTCGGTCCCAGGCCCCGCGCAGGTGACGAGGGGCGCGACGTACGGGGGAACGGCAGGCGGGGACGGGGGCGGCGGGTCCGAGGGCGGAGGCACCGGCTCGGCGTCGGGTACGGAGACGACGGCCTCGGGCATCTTCTGCTCCAGCCGGTGCCGCAGGAACCCCACGGCGCACCGGACCCCGCCCTGCGGCAGATTGCTGCTCAGCACACGGCGCAACTCACCCCCGGAGACCCCGCGCCGCAGCCACTCCACCGCCTGCGCAAGGAGCGAACGAGCCTCGGCGACACCGAGACGGAGCCCGTGGCTCGCATGCCGCAGCGACAACAACACCCGTTCGGCTTCGACTTCTTCGGCGGTCAGCGGCTCCAACACCTTTGCCGTGTCGGTGTCCGGGGCTTCGGTGGGTGGGTGGGAAGAGTTCTTCTCCCGTTCTTCGTCCACCGGTAGTTGATGACCGACGGTCCGACCCCTCGGCTGACCGACGGTCGGAAACCGCGCACTCGGAGACGGAGCGGCGCCGGCACCGATACCCGCGTCGCACCACAGCCCGAGGACCTCGGCCTCGGCCAACGGCACGTTGGCGAACAATTGCTGCGTCGCCCAACGCCCCCGCTCTCCGCAGACCCGCCGCTCATGCACGAACCCGCACATGACCAACTGCTCCTTGACCCGCTGGAACGCCCGCCCCTTGATGCCCAGCTTCCGGGCGTGCTCGGACAACGCCAGATCCGTGCCGCCGTCCGGCAACCCCTGAACGTAGAGAATCAGAACCTTCGCGTCACTGCACAGACGCGGATGACGCACGACGTCGTGCGAAGCCTTCGTGTAGCGCCGAGACGGCGCGATAGCATGCCAAAGCATCCCGGTGGACCTCTTGCTTCCACTAGTTGGGTGAAGGCCCTCGGCTCGGTGCTACGAACACCACCGGGGGCCGCCCTATGTGCGGGTACACACAGAGCGTGATGACGCGATCACGGTACCGCAGCCGCGAAGGCACGAGGACCAAAAGGCGGAACACCCCACCCGACCAGGTGACTTACTGGTCCCGGGTAGCCGGAATCCCGCGCGGCATGAACGCTGTTGGTGGCCACGGATCCGGCGCGGGGGCTGACGGAGGAGACGACGAGAACGCTGCTGAGCTGGCGAGAGAGACGTCGGGGACCCCGCCAGTCCGCCCCAACTCCGTTTTACTGCGGACCCGTTACGGTGAACGTCATGCCACACGACACAACGCGTCTCCACCACGTGGGCCACATCGTCGAGGACTTGGCAGAGGCCAGCGTCCTGTACGGGCGGCTCGGCTTTTCCGTGCCGCCGCCGAGTTGCCCGGGCATGCCCCGAAGCGCCGGCGGAGCGCCCGAGCCTTTCGGGGCGGCCAATACGCACGCGGACTTCGCGGACTCCTTCCTCGAACTCGCGACCTGCCTGAAAGCAGGCGAGACCGGACGTCTGCCCGCCGATACGCGCCTCGTACCCCTGGAGGCACCGGCGGAGGTGCGGCAGCGGCTGGTGGAGCGGATCGGGGAGACGAGCGCCGACCTGGCCGCTTACCTCGATCGTTTCCAGGGCCTGCACATCCTCATGTTCTCGTCGCCCGCCATCGACGATGCGGCCGCGCGTCTGACGTCGGCGGGCGTACGGCACGGCGGGGTCAACACCGTACGGCGGGCGGCGCCTTCGGGAGCCGAGTCCCCCATCGAGACGATCCGCTACCTGGAGATCGACGCGCAGGAGCCGGACACGGGCACGGGTGCCGGAACCGTCCCGGAGGGCAGGGTGGGCATCGTCGCCGATCTCGACCCGGGCATCCAGTCCGCACGACACCTGGATCACCCCAACGGGGCGACGGGTCTGGCCGAGGCGACGCTGTGCGTGGCGGACGAGGAGCTGACCGCCACGTACCACCGGTACGCGGCCTACCTGGGCCGCCGCCCTCGTCAGGAGGGCGAGGGGCTGATCTTCGATCTTGACGGGGCAGCGCTGAAGATCATCCCGAAGTCAGCCCTGGCCGCAACCCTGCCGGGCGAGGAACTGCCCGCGCTTCCGGCTCTGGTGGCGTACACCGTAACGGTGCGCGACCTCCCCCTGGCCCGGGACCTGCTCCACCGCAACGGCATCCCGCTGCGGGAAACACCGACCGGCGACTTCTTCGTACCGGCGAAGGCGGCACTCGGCACGGCGGTCGTCTTCCGCGCGGGGTGAGGCGGCCCGCTCGACCACCGCTGAGGGGCGAGCCCCGGGCGGAGTCGTGGACGGCCCGCCGCTCCGGCTGGTGTCGGTATGCGCGACGGTCGGGGCTGCGAAGCCCGGGCTGTCTTCCTCCAGGGCCCCGCAGCGGCCATTCCTCGCCCACCCCTCCTACTCCGCCCCCGACTCCACCTGCGTCAGCGCCTCCGTGATCATGCAGGTCGCGAAGTTCTGGTCGCCCGTCATGCGGTTGATGTGTTCGGCGAGCAGGAACGCCGTCGCCTCCAGCGGGGTCAGTTCTGCTTCCGTCCAGTCGCCGTACTGCTTGCGCCAGAGGGTGGGGCTCAGGCCGGTGGCAGCCGCGATGGCCAGGCCCGCCATCGTGGGTACGGCCTCGGGCGGGACGCTCTTCGGCAGCATCTTCAGGGAGGTGACGAGAGTCGGCACCACGTATTCGACGACATCCTTCTCGTGCGCCTCGTGGGCCTCCCGGAGCCACTTCATGTACAGGTAGATGAGCGTGCATGTTCCGTCCCGCACGTCGTCGATGCCCTCCGGGCCGAGTGACGAGAGCAGTTGCTGGATCAGCTGCTCCTGTTCGGGGTCGGTCCCGCTCTTGCCCGAGTGGACAGTCCTGAGCCGGGAGTCGATCAGCATGAGCGCCGCGCCCACATCGCCGGCGGGAGCGTGTCGAGGTTCGAAGGGCGACATGGCAGAAGTCCTTTTCGGGGGGCTGCGGGTGGGCAGCGCACGGTGTCCGGGCACTGCGGGTGGGCAGCGCGCGGTGTCCGGGTGCACTCCGTACCTCTGCGCACTCGGACGACTACGCAAGTGACTCTCCACGATCCCCGGCGGCCCCGCCCCGCACTTCGTGGATTCGGCCACCCCTCGCCGTCACTTCCGCCAGAACAGGTGATGTGTCATGCCACTCGGGCTCGGGACGACGTCCAGGTGGTAGCGGTCGCGCAGGTCGTCCGGTGAGTCCCACAGGCGCAGGCCGGTACCCAGTTTCACCGGGGCGACCGCCACGTGCAGGGTGTCGATCAGGTCGGCGTCGAGGAACTCACGGATCGTGGTGACGCCGCCGCCGAGCCGGACGTCCTTGCCGCCCGCCGCTTCCCGCGCCCGGTCGAGGACCGATGCCGGGTCTCCGTCCACGAAGTGGAACGTGGTGTCCGACAGCGTGAGCGACGGACGCTCGTGGTGGGTCATCACGAACACCGGGGTGTGGAACGGGGGTTCCTCGCCCCACCAGCCCTGCCACTCGTGGTTCTCCCAAGGTCCGCGCTGGGGGCCGAACTTGTTGCGACCCATGATCTCGGCGCCGACGTTGTGGGCGAAGTCCCGGGTGAGGTAGTCGTCCAGGCCCCGACTGCCGCCGGGGTCCGTGCGGTTCGGCCAGCTCGCCGTGGCCCCGGCCCAGGAGAAGAGCCGCTCGGGGTCGACGTGACCGAACGGCCGCTCCAGTGTCTGGTCCTCACCGGCCGCGATGCCGTCGCTGGAGACGGTGAAGTTCTGGACTTTCAGCAGCTGAGTCACGCGATTCTCCTGCTTCTGTGCGGTCAACGACGGTGGTGAGACCACGCGGAGAGGGGAAACTCATCGGTCGGGGAGGGCAGAGATCACTTCACGTCGCCTCGCCTCGCGTCACCTCACCTCACCACATCACACCGCACGCGCATCAGCGATCCAGGGGAGTCCTCATGAGCGATCAGTCCGGCCGGCCGGCCCGCAAGCCGTTCCTGTACGTCGTCGTCTGCGCGGCCGGGGTCGCCCGTGACGCCGACCAGCTGCTCGCCGCCGCGCAGGACGCCGGGTGGGAGGTGGGCGTCATCGCCACCCCACAGGGGCTCGGGTTCCTCGACGTGGCGGCCGTCGAGGCGCGGACCGGGTACCCGGTCCGCTCCGCCTGGCGCTCCCCCGGAGATCCACGCCCGCTGCCGGACCCGGACGCGATCGCCGTCGCGCCCGCCACGTTCAACACGATCAACAAATGGGCGGCCGGGATCTCGGACACCCTGGCCATCGGCATCCTCTGCGAGGCGTACGGGCTCGGCGTCCCCACCGCCGTCCTCCCGGCCGTGAACTCCTCCCTCGCCGCGCACCCCGCGTACGTCGAGAGCCTGCGGAGGCTGCGCGGCATGGGCGTCCTCGTCAGCCCCCGCACCCCGCACACGCCCAAGTCCGGCGAGGCGGCCCCTTTCCCCTGGGAGGACGCCCTGGAGCTGCTCGCGCCCGTGCTCTCGGCGCGGACCTGAGCGGCTGCTGCGGCCGGGCGGCCCCGGCGGGAGCGCTGCGTCACGGAAGAAAGTACTTTCCTTGGTGGAAAGTGGATGTCATCATGAACGCCCGCAGGTCACCCGCGCCCCCGAAAGGTCCCCCGTATGTCCATGTCCACGCCCTCCTCGCCGAGGCCCTCGCCGCCGTCACCGTCGCCGTCGCCGGAGAACGAGGGCGAGCACCTCGACGCCTCGGCCGAGTACGCGGCCGGTGCGCTGAGCGACGTACGGCTGGCGCAGGAGCGGGCCGGGCTCCGGGCGGGGCTGACGCCTGCCTGGTACGGGCCGGCCGCCGCGGTCGCCCTGGTGGGGCCGAGCGTGGTGCGGGCCTGGAGCGACGGGCGGGGCGGAGTCGCGACGGTGATCGCGCTGCTCGTGTCGGTGCTCGGGCTCGGCGTCGTCGTCGCACTCGCGCGGGCCGCCCGACGAGGAGCCGGGGTTCTGGTGGCGCGGTCCTGGCCCCAGCGCCTGCGGCGGAGCCGGGTCGTGCTGCCCGCCGTCTTCGCGGCCGGAGCGATCGCGGGGCTCGTCTGCTGGGCGGCCGGCGTAAGCCAGTCCGCCACCCAGATCGGCGTGTTCAGCGTATGGGGCATCGGCGTCTGGGGCGCTTGCCTCGCCCGTAACGCCGCCGTCCGGCGGGCCCTGCGGACGCTCGCGTGAGCGACAGAGCCGACCGGGTCGGCCGGGGCGACCGTCCCGTACGCGGAGACGGTCCGGCCCTCGGCGACAGACCCGCCCCGGGCGAGAGCCCCCCGCGAGACGACAGGGCCGCACAGGACGAGGCCCCAGCGCTGGACGAGGCCCCCGCACTGGACGGCGTCATCCACCATCCGACCCGGCTGACCCTCGTCGCCTTCCTCTCCGCCTGCGACGAGGCCGAGTTCGCCGCCGTACGCGACGGGTGCCGGGTCTCCGACTCGGTCCTCAGCAAGAACGCCTCCGCGCTGGAGGCCGCGGGCTACCTCCACGTGCGCAAGGGGCACGTCGGCAAGCGCCCCCGGACCTGGCTGTCCCTCACCCCCGCCGGGCGGCAGGCGCTGGCCCGGCACCTGGCGGCGCTCCAGGATCTTGTGGACACCGCCCGCCGGGCGGCGGGCTCGGGCTCGGGTTCGGTCGGCACGTAGCCCCCACCCCCTCCCGCGTACGCGAACCGGACGACCAGGGCGATTTTCGGCCACGCGGCGAGGTCGGCCACGGCGGTGGATCGTGGGATCACCCCGTCGTATCTGCCCGCACGGTTTCCGGCCTCGGCCCCCCGGCGGATTTTCGCCGCCCGATAAGGTCATGGCCGGATAAAGAGATCGCCAAGTGCGCGCACCGCCGCACGTCTCGGGAGGAAGTCATGGGAACCCGCCGCACGTCACTGCCCGGAGTGGGCGCTCAGTACGACTTCACGACCGAGACGGGCCAGCACATTTCGGTCGTCGTCCACCACGACGGCCGCCGGTTCATCGGGTTCTACGAACAGGACGACCCTGATTCGTGCCAACTCTCCGTCCCCCTGACGACGTCCGAGGCCACCGCGCTCGCGCACCTCATCGATCCGGCGCCCATCGACGCCGTACGGACCGATGGCATCGACCTCGTCACCGAGCACATCCCGCTCGGGTCCCGCTCCCCGTACGGCGGGCGGCTGCTGGGGGAGACGCGGGCACGGACACGGACCGGGGCGTCCATCGTGGCGGTGCTGCGCACCCACAGCGCGCACCCGTCGCCGGAACCGGATTTTCGACTGGCCATCGGGGACACACTCGTCGCCGTCGGTACGCGTGAGGGCGTCGACGCGCTCACCGACATCATTGCGGAGGGCTGACCGTGCATGACACGACTGCGTTGCTGGTGGAGCTGGGAGCCGTCATCCTCGGGCTGGGGCTCGTGGGACGGTTCGCCGGGCGGATAGGCCTCTCCCCGATCCCGCTCTACCTCCTCGCCGGGCTGGCGTTCGGACACGGCGGGCTGATTCCGCTCAAGGCCAGCGAAGAGTTCACCATGGTGGGCGCCGAGATCGGCGTCATCCTGCTGCTTCTCCTGCTGGGGCTCGAGTACAGCGCGTCCGAGCTGGTCACCAGTCTCAAGACCCAGTACCCGTCCGGCGCCGTGGACTTCGTGCTCAACGCGACGCCCGGCGCCGTCGCGGCCCTGATCCTCGGCTGGGGCCCCGTGGGCGCGGTCGCGCTCGCCGGTGTCACCTGGATCTCGTCGTCCGGGGTGATCGCCAAGGTCATGACCGATCTCGGCCGGCTCGGCAACCGCGAGACACCCGTCATCCTCGGCGTCCTCGTCATGGAGGACCTGGCGATGGCGGTGTACCTGCCGCTGCTCACCGCCATGCTCGCCGGGGTCAGCCTGGCCGGCGGCAGCCTCGCGCTCGTGATCGCGCTCGGCGCCGTCGGGTTCGTCCTCTACCTGGCGCTCCGCCACGGCCGCCTGATCAGCCGCGCGGTCTCCTCCGACAACCCGGAGATGCTGCTCCTGGTCGTCCTCGGTCTCACCGTCCTCGTCGCGGGTGTCGCCCAGCAGCTCCAGGTGTCCGCGGCCGTCGGCGCGTTCCTCGTCGGCATCGCGCTCTCCGGCGAGGTCGCCGAGGGCGCCCGCAAGCTGCTCACCCCGCTGCGGGACCTGTTCGCCGCCGTGTTCTTCGTCTTCTTCGGGCTCTCCACGAACCCGGCCGACATCCCGCCGGTGCTGCTGCCCGCGGCCCTGCTGGCCATCGTCACCATCTTCACCAAGATCGCCACCGGCTACTACGCGGCCCGGCGCGCCGGGATCGGCTCGCGCGGCCGCTGGCGGGCGGGCGGCACCCTCGTGGCGCGCGGTGAGTTCTCCATCGTCATCGCCGGCCTGGCCGTGGCCACCGAGCCGCGCATCGGCCCCATCGCCACCGCGTACGTCCTGATCCTCGTCATCGTCGGCCCGCTCACCGCCCGGTGGACGCAGCCCCTCGCGGCGAAGATCGCGGCCCGTCGCGGCGGCGACGGCGCCGCCGACCGCGTCGGCGGCGGGAAGAGCAAGGGCGCGAGCGGCGCGGAGAAGGAGCCCGTCGCGAAGTCCGCTCCCGAGCGCCGGCTGCCGTCGCACGACGACCTCACCCCCGAACCGGCGGGCGAGACGCGCGAGTAGCCGCCTCGCGGCCCTGCCGCTCGCACCCCTCGCCGAAGCCCCCGGACACCCGCCGCACCGTGTCCGGGGGCTTCGGCGTGCCCGGGGGGTTCGCCGTGCCCGGGGGGTTCGCCGTGCCCGGGGGGTCGTGATGAAGGCACCCCGCGCCCCATCGTCGACATCTACACGCCTGTAGAGTTGCATCGGTTCCGGATTCGCACCGCAACGTAGGGAGACGTCATGGCTCTGTGGGATCGCATCAAGGAATCCGCGTCGTCGATGCAGACGCAGCTGGAGGCGAAGAAGAACGACCTGAAGTCGGGGTCGTTCCGGGACGCGAGCATGGCCATGTGCGCCCTCGTCGCCGCCGCCGACGGTTCCATCGACCCGTCGGAGCGTCAGCGCGTCGCGACACTCATCTCGACCAACGACGTCCTGCGGAACTTCCCCGCGGACGACCTCCAGCGCCGTTTCAACGGCTACGTCGACCAGCTCACCGCCGACTTCGCGTTCGGCAAGGTCAGCGTTCTCCAGGAGATCGCCAAGGCGAAGAAGAAGCCGACCGAGGCCCGTGCCGTGGTCCAGATCGGCATCGTCATCGGCGGCGCCGACGGTGATTTCGACCCGTCCGAGCAGGCCGTCGTGCGGGAGGCGTGCTTCGCGCTCGACCTGCCGCCGCACGAGTTCGACCTGTAGGCCCCCCAAGGACCGCCGGTGCGGTCGCGCGGGCCGGCAGACCACCGGTCCACGTCCCCTCCCCACCGGCAGGCCGGGGGTGCGTCACCCCCCTGAGCACCCCCGGCCACGTTTTCCGTCCCCCCGGTATGCGGCCGCACGCCGTCCGTCACAGCTCCTTGGCCGGCCAGTCCAGCAGTCGGGCCCCGATGACCGCCGTCTGCAGGCTGTAACGGTGCACCGGGTCCGAGGGATCGGACCCGGTCAACTGGTGGATACGCTCCAGGCGGTACGTCAGCGCCCGTACGCTCAGCGCCAGTCGGCGAGCGGTCTCGGCGGCCACACAACCCGCGTCGAAGTAGACCGCCAGGGTGTTCAGCAGCGGTTCCGCGCCGCCCCGCGCCTTCTGGAGCGGGCCCAGCTCGCTGCGCACCAGATCGGCCATCGCCTGCCGGTCCCGGGTCAGCACCGGGTAGACCATGAGGTCCGCGGCGTACAGCACGGGGTCGTCCATCCCCATCCGGTCCGCCAGGTCGAGGGCTTCGAGCGCCTCGTCGTACGAGTGGACCACCCCGCCGGGGCCCTTGTGCGGGCGGCCCACCGCGACCTGGCCGCCGTCCGTCGCCGCGTGCGCCTGCTTGGCGAAGTAGCGCAGGACGTCGGGCTGACTGCCCGGTGCGATGCAGACGATCCGGCCGTCCTTCGTCGTCAGCAGGATCTTGCGGCCACCGAACCGCGCCAGCAGCGCCGCCTCCACACTGCGCGGCACCGCGTCCGTCTCCGTGTACGCCTCCGGGCCGGACGCCACCGCCACCGCGTGCGCCCGGGAAAGCCGCAGGCCGAAGCGGGTCGCCCGCTCCGCGAGGCGCACCAGATCGCTGCGCCCGTAGAGCAGGTCGTCGATGAACTCCCGGCGCGCCGCCTCCTCCCGTCGCACGGTGAGCCGCTGGGCACGCTCGAAGCCCTCGGCGAACGCGTCGACCGCCTGCTCCACGGCGGCCAGGACGGCGTCGGTCGCGGCAGGTGAGTTTCCGGCAGCTCCACGCGGCCAGGCCTCTCGGGTCTGCGCCAGATGCATCGTCACCAGAGCGCGGAGCTGATGTCCCGCGTCCGCCGCAGCACGGCCGAGCGCACGACGAGCTTCCAGTTCGTCACGGGTCAAGCGACGTCCGGTGAGGGCGACTTCGCCCAGAATGTGGGCATAATTGCCCAGCATTTCCTCGGGAATCCTCAGCTCGGCCACGCGCTCTCCTTCAGCCTTGCAACAGTCTTGTCATTTCCCCAACGCACACGGGGCGGTGCCGGTGCCCGGCATTAGTGAAGCGTAAAGATTGCCGGGTTCCGGCAATGCACTGTGCCGGTCCCGGATGACACGATCAGGTCAGCAACAACACGGGGGAAGCACGGGGGAGCAGGGGAAACGGGGGGACGGAAGCCCCTCCCGGATCCGGCCGGAGGAGTCCCGAGGGGGCGCCCCGGCCGCCGCGGCAGGCTCGGACAACGCCGCGGCGCCGGGCCCCGTCACCCGCCCGCCGAGCGACCGCTCGCCGCCCCCGTACCGAATGACACGGACGCGCACCGCCTCAGGGCCCGTGCGCAGAACCGCAGGGGGTGGGACCGATCGGCGAGTTCCTGAGCGCGACACTCGGATTCCCCGCCGTCGTCTTCGGCGCCGCACTGGTGGTCGTCGTCTGCTTCTGGCTGCTGGTGCTCGCCGGGGCCGCGGGCCACGACTCCTTCGACGCGGACCTCGACACCGGCCCGGCCGGTCTCGGCGGCGTCCCTGTCTCCGTCTCCGTCTCCCTGCTGGTCGTCTTCGCCTGGTTCGGCAGCGTGACCGGCACGGTCCTGCTGCACCGGAGCGACACCGGCAGCACCACCCGCGCCGTGCTCGCCGTCGCCGTACTCGCCGGCTCGCTGTTCCTCGCCTGGGCGGCCGTCCGCCTCCTCGTCCACCGCTTCCGCCGGTACTTCCCGGCGGAACCTCCGCCATCGCGGCTGGACTTCGTCGGGAGCGTCTGCACGGTCCGCACCGGCTCCGTCACCGCGACGTTCGGCCAGGCCGAGGTCGTGTCGCACGACGGATCGACGGCCATCGTGCAGGTCCGCACGGCCGGACCGTTCCCGTCCGCCTCCCGGCTCCCCGGGCCGGCCGCCGACGAAGCACCGCTCGTCATGGGCGGCTCCGCACTCCTCTACGCGTACGACGAGGACGGCGAGTTCTTCTGGGTCTCGCCCTACGACGCGGCGCTCGATCCGGGTCCGAACACCAGGCCGCACGAGCTGCCGGGCGGGGCGGCCGGCTGACCCGGAAACGGGCCACCGGACCTCCTGGCCACCGGGCCTCCCGGCCACCGGGACTTCAAGCCTCCCGCCGGTCACCACCGTCGTCGTCGCCCACCGGCCGCCCTCCCCCGTGGCGGGCAGGCCGCCTCTGCCTCGCGTACCTCGCTTGTGCCTCTTCCATACCGACAAGCCGCCAAGGACTCTTCAATGGATGCCATCTCCTGGGGCATCGGCGTGCTCATCGCCGTTGTCCTGCTCATCGTCATCGCCATCGCCTTCGTCATCACCCGGCTGTTCCGCAAGGTCGAGCAGGGCAAGGCGCTGATCATCTCCAAGACCAAGAAGGTCGACGTCACCTTCACCGGAGCCGTCGTCCTGCCCGTGCTCCACAAGGCCGAGACGATGGACATCTCGGTGAAGACGATCGAGATCCGCCGCGCCGGGCGCGAGGGTCTGATCTGCCAGGACAACATCCGCGCCGACATCCAGATCACCTTCTTCGTCCGGGTCAACAAGACCGTCGAGGACGTCATCAAGGTCGCGCAGTCCATCGGCACGGCACGGGCCAGCGACAAGGTCGCCATCCAGGAGTTCTTCGCCGCGAAGTTCTCCGAGGCACTCAAGACCGTCGGCAAGCAGCTCGACTTCGTCGACCTGTACACCAAGCGCGAGGAGTTCCGGGACCGGATCATCCAGGTCATCGGCACCGACCTGAACGGCTACCACCTCGACGACGCCGCGATCGACTTCCTTGAGCAGACCCCGATGGCCCAGCTCGACGGGGCCAACATCCTGGACGCCCAGGGCATCCGGAAGATCACCGAGCTGACCGCGATCGAGCACGTGCGGACCAACGAGTTCCAGCGCACCGAGCAGAAGGAGATCACCCGGCAGGACGTCGACGCCCGCGAGACGATCCTGGAGCTGGAGCGCCGGCAGGCCGAGGCGGAGATCAAGCAGCGCCGCGAGGTCGAGGTCCTGCGGGCCCGCGAGGAGGCGGCCACCGCCCGGGTGCAGGAGGAGGAGCGGCTCGGTTCGCAGACCGCGTTCATCAAGACCGAGGAGCAGCTCGGCATCCAGCGCGAGAACCAGGCGCGGGAGATCGCCGTCGCGCAGAAGAACCGCGAGCGCGTCATCGCCGTCGAGAGCGAGCGCATCGAGAAGGACCGGATGCTGGAGGTCATCGGGCGCGAGCGCGAGACCGAGCTGAACCGGATCGCCGCCATGAAGGAGGTCGAGGCCGAGCGCCGCGAGGTCGCCGACGTCATCCGGGAGCGGATCGCCGTGGACCGCACGGTCGCCGAGCAGGAGGAGTCGATCCTCACCCTGCGCGCCGTCGAGGACGCCGAGCGGTCCCGCAGGTCGGTCATCATCGCGGCCGAGGCGGAGGCCCAGGAGAAGCTGGTCAAGGACATCAAGGCGGCCGAGGCGGCGGAAGCGGCCTCCACCCACCTGGCGGCCGAGCAGCTCACGCTCGCCGAGGCCCGGCTCAAGACCGCGGACCTCGACGCGCAGGCCAAGCTGCGGCTCGCCGAGGGCATCCAGGCCGAGACGGCCGCTCCCGGGCTCGCCGCCGTACAGGTGGCGGACGCGGAGGCGAACGTCACCGAGAAGGCCGGTCTCGCGGAGGCCGGGGCGACGGCGGCCCGGCTCAAGGCCGAGGCGGAGGGCTCGCGGCTCAAGGCGCTCGCCACGGCGGAGGGCACCGCGGCCCAGGCGACCGCCGACGCGGCGGTCATCGGCGAGAAGCTGAAGGCGGAGGCCGCGGGGCTCACGGAGAAGGCGGCCGCGATGGCGGCGCTGGACGAGGCGTCGCGCGGGCACGAGGAGTACCGGCTGCGGCTCGACGCGGAGAAGGAGATCCGGCTGGCCGGTCTCGACGTGCAGCGGCAGGTCGCCGAGGCACAGGCGACGATCCTGGCGACGGGCCTGGAGAACGCCGACATCGACATCGTCGGCGGCGACTCGGTCTTCTTCGACCGGCTCGTCTCGTCGATCTCGCTCGGCAAGGCGGTGGACGGGTTCGTCGACAACTCGCAGACCGCGCAAGCCTTGGCGGGGCCGTGGCTGAACGGTTCGTCGTCCTTCACCGACGACATCAGCCGGGTGCTGGGCTCGTTCTCCACGGGCGATGTGCAGAACCTGACGGTGTCGGCGCTGCTGATGCGGCTGATGGGGCCGGGGTCGTCGGGGGCGGCGTCCGGGCAGGTGCAGCAGTTGCTGGCGGCGGCGAAGGAGCTGGGGCTGGCGGATCTGCCGGTGTCGTCGCTGACGAACGGTACGCCGGTGGTTCCGCCGACTCCGACCGCCGCGTCCCGGAACGGGGCGGGGGCCGGGGCGCTCGGGTAGCGCGCTCCACCCGGCCCGGCGCTTGAGGACGAACCCCCGGCCACTCCCACCCGACCCGCCACCTGAAGACGAACCCCCGGCCACGCTCAGCCTGTCCGGCGCTTGAGGACGGAACCCTAGGACCGGGGGGCCAGGACTGGACGAGAGCGGCCACTCTCAGCCCGTCCGGCGCTTGAGGACGGAACCCTCGGACCGGGGGGCCGGCGGTCGACGTGCGCGTCCCGCTGGGCGGGCCGGCACCAGGCGCCGGCCTGCCCGTGAGGACCGGTCCACCAAGCCCAGGGTTCCGTCCTCAAGCGCCGGACAGGCTGGATTTCGGGCCGGCCCCCGCACGCCAGGAGGCGGGCCTACCAGGCCCGGGGTTCCGTCCTCAAACGCCGGACAGGCTGGGTGAAGCCGGACCGACCGGGTGGAGACGAACGACCAGCTGGCTGGAGCCGGACGGGCCAGGAGAAGCCGGACGGGCCAGGTGGAACCGGACGGGCCGGGCGAAGACGATGCACTACGTAGGGAGCCGTACGCATGGACAGCGACACCACCGCCACCGCCACCGCGCCACAGGACACCCCGAGCGCCGCAGGCGACGTGGACGCCGGCGCCTACGAGGTGCTGCGGCGGCGGCTCTCGGCGCAGGCCGGCGAGCTGGTGCGGCGGGCCGAGGCACTCAACGTACGACGGACCGAGGAGTTCGGCTCGACCGGCCTGCGGCTGCTGGCCACCGAGCAGGTGCGCACCGAGCGGCCCTCCGTGCCGCGTGACCTCGTCGTGGTGGGCGGCCGCCTGCTCTTCGGTTTCCAGCGCGGGCCGGGCGCGCGCGGCGAGGCCGAGGTCGAGGACGTCCTCCTCGTACGGGACTCCGCGCCGGCGGACGACGACGCCCCGGCAGCGGAGTCCACTGCGGGGCCCGCAGCAGAGTCCGCTGCGGAGTCCGCTGCGGAGTCCGCTGCGGGGCCCGCTGCGGGGCCCACCCTCCTCGACGACGACGGATTCCGGCGCGAGTTCTCCTCCCTCCACCGCTACTTCCGCGACGCCCGCCTGCTGCGGCTGCGCCGCGTCGACGGCAGGCTCCTCGCCGTCTTCCGGACCGGCGAGAACGCCGAGGACATCCGGGTGCTGCGCTGGGCGCTGGGCCCGGACGGGTCGCCGGGGGCGTTCCTCGACGCCCAGGGCGAGCGCGACCACGTCTTCCCGCCCTCCCACGACTTCGCGTGGACCGTGGCGGGGCGCGAGGCCCACGTCCCCGGACGCCATCCGCACATCGCCGTCGGCAAGGGCGGCGGGCTCTTCGTCGACACGCTCGGCGGCACCCTCACCGTCAAGGTCACCGACGACACCGAATCCCCGGACGGGATCTACGAGGAACCCGTCGACGAGCCGTTGCAGTCGCTGGCCGACGCCGATGTCGAGTACGCGGAGGTCGGGCCGCTGGTGCTGCTGCGCGTCCGCCCGTACAAGGAGGACGCCTGGCGGCACCTGGTCTTCAACTCGCTGCTCGCCACCGTCCAGCGGCTCGACGGCATCGGCCCGTCCTGCCACCGGCTCCCCGAGGACCAGGGCATCATCTTCCCCGGCGGCTACTACCTCACCACCGGCACCGCGAAGACCTTCGACACCGCCGAGGAGCTGACCGAGCCGGTCTTCGAGGGCGCGGTCCGCTCGCCCAACGGCGAGGACGTGCTCTACGTCTTCCGCTCCCGCGACGGGCTCCGCAGCCTCCTGCTCCCCTACAACCTGATCCGTCAGGAGGTCGCCACCCCGCTCACCGGACGGGGGCACGCCCTGCTGGACGACGGGACGCTGATCCTGCTCCGGGACGCCCCGGACGGCCCCGCGCGCGTGCACCCCTTGCAGCGCTGGGAGACCCCGTACGTCTCCGACACCTACGCCGCCGGCCGCCCCGCCGGGACCGGCCCGCTCGCCCGGACCGGCAACGCCGACCTGGTACGCGGTATCTCCGACTGTCTCGCCCTCGCCCACGGCGTACGGGACATGACGCCGACGACCGCCGTCTACGGGCAGCTCGCCGCCGACTGCGCCCGTGCCCAGGACCGCTACCACTGGCTGTCCGACCCCGAGCTGGGCGCGCTCGACGAGCCGTTGCGCGAGCTGGGGGCCACCGCGCGGCAGGTGCTGGCCGAGTTCACCGCCGTGCAGGAGCTGACCCGGCGGGCGGCCGACGCGCTGGAGGAGACCGCCGCCCGCATCACCGCGCTGGTGCGCCGGGTGCGCGGAGAGGTTCCCGGGTCGGCGTCCGCCTGGGTCGAGCGGCTGACCGAACTCCGCCGGGCACACGGCCACTTGTCGACGGTCGGCGACATGCGGTACGCCGACGTCGAGCGCGTCGCGGAGCTGTCGGACAGGACCGAGGGCGACATCGCCTCGGCCGCCCAGAGGGCCGTGTCGTTCCTGGCCCGCGAGGACGCGTTCGACGGGTATCACGCGGACATCGCGGGGCTCGTGGCCGACGCGGGAGCGCTGGAGACCGTCCGGGACGCGTCCGCCGTGACCGACCGGCTGTCCGCGATGACGGAGGGGCTGGCCACCGTCACGGACGTCGTAGCCGGTCTCGACATCGGCGACGCCACCGTGCGTACGTCGATCCTGGAGCGGATCGCGGAGGTGCTGGGCGGCGCGAACCGGGCCCGCGCCACGCTCGACGCGCGCCGCCGTGAGCTGCTGTCGAAGGAGGGGCGGGCCGAGTTCGCCGCCGAGTTCGCGCTGCTCGGGCAGGCCGTCACGGGGGCGCTGGCCGCCGCCCGTACCCCGGAGACGTGCGACGACCAACTGGCCCGGCTACTGCTCCAATTGGAGAACCTGGAGTCGCGGTTCGCGGAGTTCGACGACTTCCTCGCCGAGCTGGCCGAGCGCCGCACCGAGGTGTACGAGGCGTTCTCGGCGCGCAAGCAGACGCTCCAGGACGAGCGGGCGCGCCGCGCGGAGCGGCTGGCCGGGTCCGCGGGCCGGGTGCTGGAGACCATCGCCCGGCGGGTGGCCTCGCTGGAGGATCTCGACGCCGTCCACACCTACTTCGCCTCCGATCCGATGGTCGCCAAGATCCGCCGGACCGCCGACGAACTGCGCGAACTGGGCGATCCCGTAAGGGCGGAGGAGCTGGACGGCCGGCTGAAGGCGGCCCGCCAGGAGGCAGGCCGCGCCCTGCGCGACCGTACCGAGCTGTACGCGGACGGCGGGTCCGTGATCAGGCTGGGCCGCCACCGGTTCGCCGTGAACACCCAGCCGTTCGACCTGACGCTCGTGCCGGCAGGGGACCGGAACGGTCAGGGGCAGGGGCAGGGGCAGGGGCAGGGGCAGGGCCTCGCCTTCGCGCTGACCGGGACGGACTACCGGGCCCCGGTCACCGACCCGGCGTTCGCGGCAGCCCGGCCGTACTGGGAGCAGCTGCTCCCCTCCGAGAACGCCTCCGTCTACCGCGCCGAGCACCTCGCCGCCCGCCTCCTCGACGAGCACGGGGCCCGGCATCTCGCCGCCCTCGACGATGCCGAACTGGCTCGGCTGGTGCGGGCGTCGGCCGCCGAGGCGTACGACGAGGGGTACACGCGGGGTGTCCACGACGAGGACGCCACCGCGATCCTGGCCGCCCTGCTGCGTCTGCACGCGGACGCGGGGCTGCTGCGCCACGGGCCCGCCGTCCGCGCGGCGGCCCAGCTCTTCTGGGCGTACGGCTCCGATGAAGCGCTGCGCACGTCCTGGACCAGGCGTGCGGTCTCCCTGGCGCGCGCCCGCGACACCTTCGGACTGGCCCCGGCCATCGCCGTGCTCCAGGAGGAGTGGGCGGCGGCGGTCAGCTCCGCGTCCCCGGCCGCGCCGGGTCACGCCGTCGCCGCGTACCTCTTCGAGGAGCTGACCACCCGGCCCGCCGGATTCGTCGTGGGCTCCTCGGTACGCGCCTTCCTGGAGGCCTTCCACCGGGCGGTCGGCCCCGACGCGTACACCGAGGACCTGGCGGCCCTGGGCGACGACCTGGCCGCCCGCCGGCAGCTCGTGGAGGGCTGGCTCGCCCCGTACGCCGAGACGGCGGGGGCGCGCGGCGGAGCCGGCCTCGACGACGGGGACCTGGCGGAGGCGGTGGCGGTGGAGCTCTGCCCGGAGCTGGAGCGGTACGCGTGCGACGCCCCGCTCACCGAGCGGCTGGAGGGCCTCCTCGGCGACCACCCGCGCATCTCGGGCGGCGGGTCCCTCACCGTACGTATCGACGAACTCCTCGCTCGTACCGCCGAGTTCCGCGCGCACACCGTGCCCGGCTTCCGCGCCTACCAGCGGCTGCGGACCTCGCTGGTGACTGCGGAGCGCGGGCGGCTGCGGCTGGACGACCACCGGCCGCGCGTGATGTCGGCGTTCGTCCGCAACCGGCTGCTCGACGAGGTGTATCTGCCGCTGATCGGCGACAGCCTGGCCAAGCAGCTCGGCACCGCCGATGCCGACCGGCGCACCGACTCGCAGGGGCTGCTGCTGCTCGTCTCGCCGCCCGGCTACGGCAAGACGACGCTGATGGAGTACGTCGCGGACCGGCTAGGCATGGTGCTCGTCAAGATCAGCGGGCCGAACCTGGGCCACGACGTGACCTCGCTCGACCCGGACCGGGCCCCGAGCGCCACCGCCCGGCAGGAGATCGAGAAGATCAACTTCGCGCTGGAGGCGGGCAACAACACCCTGCTCCACCTCGACGACATCCAGCACACCTCGCCCGAACTGCTCCAGAAGTTCATTCCGTTGTGCGATGCCACGCGCCGTGTCGAGGGCGTGCGGGACGGCGAGCCGCGCAGCTACGACCTGCGCGGCAAGCGGTTCGCGGTGTGCATGGCGGGCAACCCGTACACCGAGTCCGGCGAGCGGTTCCGGATCCCCGACATGCTCGCCAACCGGGCCGACGTCTGGAACCTCGGCGAGGTCCTCAGCGGCCGGGACGACGTCTTCGCGCTGAGCTTCGTGGAGAACGCCCTGACCGCCAACCCGGTCCTCGCCCCGCTGGCCGCCCGGTCCCGGGACGACCTGGCGCTGCTGGTACGCCTGGCGGGCGGCAGCGACCCGGCCGCCCGTGCCGAGCACCTGGAACACGCTTACAGTGCTGCCGAGTTGGGCCCCATCCTGGCCGTGCTGCGCCACCTGCTCACCGCCCGGGACACCGTGCTCGCGGTGAACGCGGCGTACATCGCCTCGGCCGCGCGGACGGACGCCACGCGCACCGAGCCCCCGTTCCGGCTCCAGGGCTCCTACCGCAACATGAACAAGATCGCCGAGCGGATCGTGCCCGTCATGAACGACGACGAGCTGTCCGCCGTCGTCGACGACCACTACGCCGGCGAGGCCCAGACGCTCACCACGGGGGCCGAGGCGAACCTCCTCAAGCTGGCCGCCCTGCGCGGGACGCTCACCCCCGAACAGGCCGAGCGGTGGGCGGCGATCACCGCTTCCTATGTCCGCACGCAGGCGCTCGGCGGCCCGGACGGCGACCCCATGACGAGGGCGGTGGCCGCGCTCGGGCTGCTCGCGGACCGGATCGCGGCGGTCGAGACGGCGATCCAGTGCGCGGCGGACCCCCGCCACCTGCTGGCGGGCGGGCCGCAGGGTGCGGTGGGTGGACCGCAGCGTCCTGCGGGCGGCCCTCGGGGCCAAGCGGGCGGACCCCAGGGCCAAGCAGGCGAACACCAGGGCCCGTCGGGCCGCCCCCAGGGCCCGTCGGGCGCGCTCAACGACCGGGCGGTTCCGAACCACCATGCGAAGATCGCCAACACTCCACACTGAACGGGAAGACCGAGCCGGAAGGATCACGGCATGCTGGGTTTCGTGCCTCCACTTCCTCAGCAGCCGGGACGCCCGCCGTCGGCCGGCCACATGATCGTCTGCGGTGACGACGCCCTGGCGCGCCGCCTCGCCGTGGAGCTGCGCTACGTCTACGGGGAGAGGGTCACCCTGCTCCTGCCCCCGGGCCGGGACGCGAACAGCCCGGAGACGCCGTTGACCCAACGGGGCCGCGCGGCAGCCCTGTTCGGCCGGATGTCGGCGGCGATGAACCGCGCGGGCAACGGCAACGGGACGGCCGGCGACGGCAGCGGGACGGCCGGGAACGCCGGCGGCGACACCAACGCCGGGGTCGAGGCCGTCCGCATCATGGAGGCCCCCGAACCGTCCGACGACGTACTGGAGGAGGCGGGCGTCGACCGGGCCGCCGCCCTCGCGCTCGTCTACGACGACGACGAGCGCAACATCCGCGCCGCCCTGACCGCCCGCCGCCTCAACCCCCGTCTGCGGCTGGTGATCCGGCTCTACAACCGCAAGCTCGGGCTCCACCTGGAGGAGCTGCTCGACCAGGCGGCGGCCGTCGCCATGCCCGGCATCGACCCGGCGCTGCTGGACGCCTCCACCACCGTCCTGTCCGACGCCGACACCGCCGCCCCGGCCCTCGCCGCCACCGCCCTCACCGGCAGCAGCAAGATCATCCAGGCCGAGGGGCTGCTCCTGCGCGCCGCCGAACGCCCGCCGCCGCGCCCCGGCGAGACGGCCGACCCCGGCCTGTGCACCCTTGCCCTGCTCTCCTCCACCACCAACGACCCGGCGGGCGCGGAGGGTTCGGACAGCAGCGGCGACGAAGCCCCGCAACTGCTGCCCGACGAGAGCGCCGTCGCCGCCGCGACCGGCCGGGGCACGGTGGTCCTCGAAGCGGTCAGCCGGGCCGACCCGGCCCGTCCGGCCACCCGGATGGGCGGCAGGGGCGCCCCGCTTTCGCAGGTCTTCTCCCGCAGGCTGCGCTGGTCGGCCCTCGGTGTCGCGGCCTCCGTGGTCGCCCTGGTGGTCGCCTCGGTCGTGACCACCGAGGACAGCGTGGTGCACTCCACCCACCTGACCCTGCTCGACCTGCTGGCGATGGGCGACCCGGCCGAGGGCGAAAGGGACGCCCGGCAGATCATCCAGCTCCTCTCCGGCGTCGCCGGCCTCCTCCTGCTCCCCCTGCTGGTCGCCGCCGTACTGGAGGCGTTCGGCACCCTGCGCACCGCCTCCTCGCTGCGCCGCCCACCGCGCGGTCTGTCGGGGCACGTGGTGCTGCTGGGGCTCGGCAAGATCGGCACGCGCGTCCTCGTACAGCTCCGCGAACTCGACGTCCCCGTGGTCGTCGTCGAGGAGGACCCCGACGCGCGCGGCATCCCGCTGGCGCGCTCCTTGCACGTGCCGACCGTCATCGGCGACGTCACTCAGGAAGGCGTCCTGGAGGCGGCCAAGATCCGCCGTGCCCGCGCCCTGCTCGCCCTCACCAGCATCGATACCACGAACCTGGAAGCGGCGCTGTACGCCCGCTCGGTGAAGCCGGAACTCAGGGTCGCGCTGCGGCTGTACGACGACGAGTTCGCCACCGCCGTCTACCGCACCCTGCGCACCGCGCACCCCGGGGCCCTGACCCGCTCCCGCTCCGTCTCCCACCTGGCCGCCCCGGCCTTCGCCGGCGCCATGATGGGCCGCCAGATCCTCGGCGCGATACCGGTCGAGCGCAAGGTCATGCTGTTCGCGGCCCTGGAGGTGGCGGGGCACCCGCAGCTGGCGGGCCACACGGTCGAGCAGGCCTTCCGCGCGGGCGCCTGGCGGGTCCTGGCCATCGACGCCACCCCGCCGGCCGACCGGACCCCGGACCTCGCCGCGATCCCCCCGTACGACCCGGACGGCGACGCGGAGCCGCCGCCGTCCGGACTGGTCTGGGACCTGCACCCCGGCTACGTCCTGCGCGCCACGGACCGGGTGGTGATCGCCGCCACCCGCCGGGGGCTCGCGGAGCTGCTGCGGCGGCAGCGGCCGGTGGCGCCGAGACGGTAGGGGGCCGGGGCGGCAGGGGGCGCCGGACCGGCAGGGGGCCCGAGCCAGCAGGGGCCCGACGGCACCCGGCTGAGGAAACCTGGCACCGGCTACCGGCTACCGGCACCCGGCACCGGTACCCGCACCCGCTACCGGAACGCGCCCATCGCCTCCCGTACCTCGTCCAGCGTGGCCTCCGCCAGTGCGTTCGCCCGCTCGTTGCCCGCGCGGAGCACCGACCGTACGTACGTCAGGTCCTTCGCGTACTCCGCCCGCCGGGCCCGGAAGGGGGCCAGGTGGCTGTTGACCGCGTCGGTCACCGTCCGCTTGAGAGCGGCGGCCCCGCCGTCGCCGATTCCCGCCGCGACCTCGTGCGGGTCCCGCTCCAGGCAGAGGGCGGCCAGCAGCACCAGGGACGAGACGTTGGGGCGGGCGTCGGGGTCGTAGGTGATGTGCCGGTCGGCGTCCGTGGTCGCGCCCTTGATGAGGCGGGCCGTCTCGTCGGCGGTGGCGCCGAGCGGTACGGAGTTGGCCCGGCTCTTGCTCATCTTCGTGCCGTCCGTGCCGAGCAGCAGGGGCGCGGCGGAGAGCATGATGTCCGGCTCCTGGAAGACGGCGCCGTACCGCTCGTTGAAGCGGCGGGCGATCGTCCGGGTGACTTCCAGGTGGGGCGCCTGGTCCCGGCCGACCGGAACCAGGTTTCCCTTGCAGGACAGGATGTCGGCGGCCTGGTGGACCGGGTAGGTGAGCATCAGCCCGCTGACCGTGGACTGCCGTGAGTGCGTGATCTCGTCCTTGACCGTGGGGTTGCGGTTCAGCTCCGCGACGGAGACGAGGCTGAGGAAGGGCAGCATGAGCTGGTTGAGCGCGGGGACGGCGCTGTGGCAGAAGACGGTGGACCGGGCGGGGTCGATACCGAGGGCCAGGTAGTCCAGGAGCAGCCCGTCGGTGTACTCCCCCAGCCGCTCGGCCGTGTCCCGGTCGGTGATCACCTGGTAGTCGGGGATGAGGACCATGACGTCCACGCCGAGGTTCTGGAGGCGGACCCGGTTGAGCAGGGAGCCGAAGTAGTGGCCGAGGTGGAGAGGGCCGGTGGGGCGATCCCCGGTGAGGACCCGGAAGCTGCCGGGGTCCTGGGCGATGCGGCGCTCCAGCTCGGCGGTGTGGACGTCGGCGCTGTGGGGCTCGGTGCTGTGGAGCTCGGCGGTGGTCGTGGTCATGGTGGGTGTCTCTCCTCGCGTGAGTGATACGTGAGGGACGGCCCCGCCGACGAGCACCGCTGCGCTCCGTCTCCGTGTCCGCGCCGTGCGAGAACGCTTTACGGGGGCAGCGAAAAGGGCCGTCCATGTCGAACGGCCCTGGTTCCGTGCAGATGCGGTGGCCGCTCCTAAGAGGAGCGCCACCAGTTTCGGCACAGGACGGAGGTCATGGGCCGAGTGTAGCGGCCACAGGGCGCCGGGCCGCAGGGAAACAGGCAGGAATAGGCAGGAGGGGGGTCCCGTTATAGGGTGTAGTTCAACGTTCAACCAAATCGGCCAGGACTTCGAACATCGCTTCGGAACGGAGCTTCGGAACGGAGCTTCGAAACGGAGCTTCGGGACCACGGCCGGCACTCAGGAAGGCGGACGCCATGCAGTTCGGGATCTTCACCGTCGGGGACGTCACGACCGACCCGACCACCGGCCGGACCCCCACCGAGAACGAGCGGATCAAGGCGACCCTGGCCATCGCGCAGAAGGCCGAGGAGGTCGGCCTGGACGTCTTCGCGACCGGCGAGCACCACAACCCGCCGTTCGTCCCGTCCTCTCCGACGACCACCCTCGGCTACATCGCCGCCCGCACCGAGAACCTGATCCTGTCCACGTCCACCACGCTGATCACCACCAACGACCCGGTGAAGATCGCCGAGGACTACGCCACCCTCCAGCACCTCGCGGACGGCCGCGTCGACCTGATGATGGGCCGGGGCAACACCGGGCCGGTCTACCCCTGGTTCGGCAAGGACATCCGCCAGGGCGTCCCGATGGCGATCGAGAACTACGCCCTGCTGCACAAGCTGTGGCGCGAGGACGTCGTGGACTGGGAGGGCAAGTTCCGTACGCCGCTCCAGTCCTTCACCGCCACCCCGCGCCCGCTGGACGGCGTCCCGCCGTTCGTCTGGCACGGCTCCATCCGCTCCCCCGAGATCGCCGAGCAGGCCGCGTACTACGGCGACGGCTTCTTCCACAACAACATCTTCTGGCCCATGGAGCACACGAGGAAGATGGTCGACCTCTACCGGCGCCGCTACGCCCACTACGGGCACGGCACCGCCGACCAGGCGATCGTCGGACTCGGCGGCCAGGTGTTCATGCGCAAGAACTCGCAGGACGCGGTACGGGAGTTCCGCCCGTACTTCGACAACGCGCCGGTCTACGGCCACGGCCCGTCCCTGGAGGACTTCACCCGCGAGACCCCGCTGACCGTGGGCTCCCCGCAGGAGGTCATCGAGCGGACGCTGGGGTTCCGGGACGCGGTCGGCGACTACCAGCGCCAGCTGTTCCTGATGGACCACGCGGGGCTCCCGCTGAAGACGGTCCTGGAGCAGCTCGACATCCTCGGCGAGGAGGTCGTGCCGGTGCTGCGCAAGGAGTTCGCCAACCTGCGGCCGGCCGGAGTGCCGGAGTCCGCGCCCGTCCACCCGGCGGTCGCCGCCGCCCGAGCCTCTGGAAAGGAGGCCTGACCCCGATGTTCGCCACCACCCCCCTGCGCATCGTCGCCGTCTCGGCCGGGCTCAGCCAGCCGTCCTCCACCCGGCTGCTGGCCGACCGGCTGGCCGCCGCCGCCCGCGAGCGCCTCGCGGCCGAGCAGGACCGGAACGTCGAGGTCCGGGTCATCGAGGTCCGCGACCTCGCCGTGGACATCGCCCACCACCTGCTCAGCGGCTTCCCCTCGGCCACGCTGCGGGAAGCGATCGACACGGTGACGGAGGCCGACGGGCTGATCGCCGTGACGCCGGTGTTCACCGCCTCGTACAGCGGTCTGTTCAAGTCGTTCTTCGACCTGATCGACAACACCGCGCTGACCGGCAAGCCCGTGGTGATCGCCGCGACGGGCGGAACGGCCCGGCACTCGCTGGTCCTGGAGCACGCGCTGCGCCCGCTCTTCGCCTACCTGCGGGCCGTCACCGTGCCCACCTCCGTCTACGCGGCCTCGGAGGACTGGGGCTCCTCGGGCGACGAGTACACCGAGGGCCTGCCGTCCCGGATCCGGCGCGCCGGCGGCGAGCTGGCCTCCGCGGTCCTGGGCCGTACGGTCTCCGGCGCCTCGCGGGCCCCGGGCCTGGACGACGGGGAGGACGCGGTCGTCCCGTTCGAGCAGCAGCTCGCGGACCTGCGGCTGGACTGATGCCGTGCGGCTGGACCGATGCCGTGGAGGGACCGATGCCGTGGGGGTGGTTCACCCGAACCGCCCCCACTTGTCCGATGTGACTACAGTGAGATCGGACGCTGTACAAGCGGGACAGAACAGACCGCGCTGTACGGAACTACCGGGCTGTACCGCGAGCTGTACCGAGCTGGAGGCAGATATGGGCAGGATCGTTGTGGGCGTCGACGGCTCCGACTCCTCGATCAAGGCGCTGCACTGGGCGGTGCGTCAGGCCGAGCTGACCGGCGCCTCGGTGGAGGCCGTGAACAGCTGGGAGTACCCCGCCACCAGCTGGGCGTCGATGATGCCGGGCATGCCGGAGGACTTCGACCCGCAGGCCCTGGCCACCGTCTCCCTCACCGAGGCGCTGGAGGAGGCCCTCGGCGCCGAGGGGGCCGCCGCGGTCACCAAGGTCGTGGTCATCGGCAATCCGGCCCAGGCCCTGCTCGACCGCGCCCAGGGCGCCGAGCTGCTCGTCGTGGGAGCCCGCGGCCACACCGGCCTGAAGGCCACCCTGCTCGGCTCGGTCAGCCTCCACGTCACCCAGCACGCGCCGTGCCCGGTGACGGTCGTACGCGACTGAGCCGTCTGTCCAGTCGTACGCGACCGCGCCGCACCTCCGGCCGCACACGACCGATCCGCACCTCCGCCCGTACGCGTCCGAGCCGTCCCAGCGGTCGCACGCGTCCGAGCCGTCTCCCCGGTCGGGAAACGGAGGGGCCGTTGTCAGTGGCTACTCCTATCGTGTGGTCATGACCCCTGCTCTCTTCGGGCGCGACCACCCCGCAGGCGTTCTCCGCTCGGAGATCGCCCGGGCCACGGACAGCCACGGCGGTCTCGTGCTGGTCACCGGCGAGGCCGGAATCGGCAAGAGCACGCTCGTCACCGACGCCGCCCACGAGGCACGGCGGCGCGGAGCGCTGGTGGTCGGAGGTTCCTGCTGGGACTCGGACAACACCCCCGGCTACTGGCCCTGGGTCCAGATCCTGCGCGGCCTGCGCCGGTCCGCCACCGCGGCCGAGTGGGCGGCGGCCCAGGAGGCGTCGGACGGCCGGCTCGCCGCGCTCCTGGGCGACCCGGTCAGGGTCGCCATGGGCGGTGCGGACGGCCCCAGCATGCCTTCGGCTCCGGGACCGGGACCGGGACCGGGACCGGCTCCGGGCGCGGCCGGTGGTCCGGGCCCCGACGGGGCGCACGGCGGCGGGCCCGGCACGGAAACGGGCACGAGCCCGCCGGGCGACGGTTCGCCGGAGGGGGCCGAGGCCTTCGGACTCTTCGACGCGGTGACCACGGCCCTCGTCACGGTCTCCCAGAGCCGGCCGCTGGTGGTCGTCCTCGACGATCTGCACAGCGCCGACCCGGCCTCCCTGCGCCTGCTCGAATTCGCCGCCCAGCACGCCTGGTTCGAGCGGCTGCTGCTGATCGGCACCTACCGGGACGTCGAGGTGGAGGCCTCCGGGCACCCGCTCCAGCAGCTGATCCTGCCGCTGGTCTCCCGCGCCGCCGCGACCCTCACCCTGACCGGCCTCGGCCGGGACGAGGTGGGGGCGCTGATGACGGTGACGACGGGCCGCGAGCCCACACCGCGGCTGGTCGACGAGGTCCACCGGCGCACCGGCGGCAACCCCTTCTTCGTCGAGCAGACCGCCCGGCTCTGGCACAGCGGGAGCCCGGTCTCCACCATTCCGCCCGGCGTGCGGGAAGCGGTCCGCCGACGGCTCGCCCTGCTGCCCGAGCCCGTCGTCTCCCTGCTGGCCAGCGCCGCCCTGCTCGGCCGGGAATTCGGCCGTCAGGTCCTGGCCGTGGTGCACGGCGCGCCGGTCCCCCACGTGGACCGGCTGCTGGAGCCCGCCGTCGTCGCCCGTGTCGTCGTCCCCCGCCCCTCCGGGCAGTACGCCTTCGCCCACGATCTGCTGCGCGAGACGCTGTACGCCTCGCTGGACGACGCCGAGGCCCGTGAACGCCACGCCGCAGCCGTACGGTCCCTGGACGCGCACGGCGGCCTCGGCGACGCGGTACGGCCCGGCGACCTCGCCCGGCACGCCCACCTGGCCGGCGAGGCCCTGGACCGCGACCGCCGGATCGACCTCCTGCTGGCGGCCGCCCGGGACGCCTCGGGACGCCTGGCCGACGAGGAGGCCCTCGGCCACTACCGGCGGGCCCTCGCGGTGGCCGGGGCGGGCCCGGCGGGTGCGGAGGGCCGGGGTCCGGACCTCCGGCGTGCCGCCCTGATCGGTCTCGACCTCGCCGGACAGCTCCGGCACGCCGGGGAGACGGCCGAGGCGGAGCGGCTGCTGGACCGGTCGGTCGCCCAGGCCCGGGAGCTGGACGAACCGGAGCTGCTGGCCCGGGTGGCGATCACCATCCACCGGGACAGGTCCTTCGGCGGCCACGGCGGGGCCACGATGGGCCTCCTCGCCGAGGCGCACCGCAGGATCACCGGCAAGGAGGGCCAGGAGGGGATCTCCGACGACCGGCTCGCCCAGGAACTGGCCATCCACATCATGGCGCTGGCCCGGAGCGGCTCGGACGACGAGGCGCTCGCCTTCTCGCTCTGGGCGCGCCACGACTCCGTGTGGGGCCTTGGCTCGGCGGTGGAGCGGCTCGGGCTGACCGACGAGATGACCGTCGTCGGCCGGCGCACCCAGCACCAGGACATGGAACTGAACGCGACGTCCATGCGCTGGGTGACGCTGCTGGAGCTGGGCGACCCGGCCTTCCTCGACCAGTTCCGGGCGTTCGTCCGGCTCGCCGAGGTGACCGAGCTGCCCCGGTTCGCCCTGGGGGTCGCCGTCGACACCAGCCTGATCGCCTCCCTTCAGGGCCGGTTCGCCGAGGCGTCCACCGCGCTGGAGGACGACGCACTCGGCCAGGAGAACGGCGACCACGACTCCTTCGGCTTCATGGGGTACCACCTGCGCTGGGCGATGCACCTGCTCCGGGGCCACTTCGCCGAGGCCGAGGAGACCCTCGGCGAGCTTCCGGGCTCCGGGTATCCCTATCCCGGGCTGCTGGAAGCGGTCACCGCGGCCGAGCAGGGAGACGCCGCTCCCGCGCTGCGCCTGATCGCC
Organism: Streptomyces sp. NPDC026589; assembly: GCF_040638385.1. Taxonomy (NCBI): domain Bacteria; kingdom Bacillati; phylum Actinomycetota; class Actinomycetes; order Kitasatosporales; family Streptomycetaceae; genus Streptomyces; species Streptomyces sp. NPDC026589. The sequence goes on along the minus strand of NZ_JBEZYG010000016.1, from coordinate 100,003 downwards.
GAGCACGCGGACCGCGCCGCGCCCTATCCGCGGGCGTTCATGCCGCTGTGGCTCCGGCTGCTGGCCCAGACGGCCGCGATCACGCGCGACCCGCGGCTCATCACCCGTGCGGAGGACGAGCTGACGCCCTACACGGGCCAGTGGGTCGTCTCGCTGTACGGGTGCGACATCGCCGGCCCCGTCGACCTCTGGCTCGGGATGCTCGCCGCCGCGCGCGACGACCAGGACGCGGCGGTGGCGGCGCTCACCGAGGCCGCCGCCTCCTCGGACCGCCTCGGCGCCCGCCCCTGGGCCGTACGCGCCCGGCTGTGCCTGGCCCGCTCCCTGCTCGCCCGGGCCGAAGCGGCCGGGGCCGGGACAGCCGGTGACAGGGCAGCCAGTGACAGGGCAACCGGTGACGCCGGGCAGGCCCGTCGGCTCCTCGGTGAAGTGGAGCGGGAGGCGGGTGAGTTGGCCTTGGCCCACATGGAGGCCGAGGCCGCGGCCCTCCGCACGGCCCCGCCCACCACGGCCCCCACTGCTGCCACCGCTACCGCGATCGACGCCTCCACCGGCCCCCGCCCAGCCACCGCGTCCGGTCCCGCTGTACCGCAGGACCAGGACCAGGACCAGGACCAAGGCCCGGACGCGGCCCCGGGCCGGGACCGGGGCACGGCCGGCTCGTCGGCGGGGGCCCGGGCCGTGCCCTCCGCCGAGTTCCGGCGGAACGGGCCGGTGTGGCAGCTGCGTTGGGCCGGGGTGACCGTGCACGTCCCGGACGCCAAGGGCCTGCGGGACCTCCACAGCCTGCTGGGGCTGCCCGGCGCCGACGTCCCGGCCGTCCGGCTCCTCGCGCCCGAGGGCGGGGACCTCGTGATCGCCGCCGGGCAGCTCGGCGGCGATCCGGTGCTCGACGAGGAGGCCAAGCGCCGCTACAAGGAACACCTGGCCCGGCTGGACGCCGAGATAGACCGAGCCGCCGCCCGGGACGACGCCCGGGGGGTCGAGAAATACGACCGGGAGCGGCAGGCCCTCCTCGACGAGCTCCGCACCGCGGCCGGGCTCGGCGGCCGGACCCGCCGACTGGGCGACCAGACCGAGCGGGCCCGCAAGACGGTCACCGCCCGGATCCGCGACACCCTGCGGAAGCTGGACACCCTGCACCCCGCGCTGGCAGCCCATCTGAAGGCCTCCGTGACGACCGGAACCACCTGCGCCTACCGTCCCGAGCACACCCCCGACTGGCGACTCTGACCCGAGCCGCTACGCGTCTTCGCGGCTACTCCTCCGCTCCTCGACGACGTCGGCGACGACGCACGCCACGTTGTCGGGCCCGCCCGCCTCGCGGGCCAGGCCGACCAGCCGGCGTACGGCCTCCTCCGGGTCCTCCGCCGCGATGACCGCGGCCCTCAGCTCCGCCACGTCCACCACTGCGGACAGCCCGTCCGAACAGAGCAGATAGCGGTCCCCTGCCATCACCTCCCGCAAACTGACGTCGGGGCGGCTCGCCACGGCCACCGCAGCGGACCGCGCCTCCCCGACCAGCGCCTTCAACAGCAGTGCGGGCCCCGGGTGGGAAGCGGCCTCCTCCCTGCTCAGCGAACCGTCGTCGATCATCGACTGGACCAGGCTGTGGTCATGCGTGATCCGGAACAGCTCCCCGCCCCGCAGCAGATAGGCCCGCGAGTCCCCGATGTGCACGAGGCCGAGCCGCGATCCGGTCCACAGCATCGCGGTGAGCGTGGTACCCGAACCGTCCGGGGCCGCACAGGACGCGACCGCGTCCCGGACCGCCCGCGAAGCGGAATCCGCCGTGTCCTCCAGCGCGTTCAGCAGATCCGCCGCGGACAGCGCACCCTCCCGGACGCCCCACGCGGAGGGCTTGAGCGCCTCGATCGCCGCCGCACTCGCCTCGGCCCCGCGCTCCCCGAAGCCGTCGGCGACCGCCAGCAGCCGTGGCCCCGCGAACGCCGCGTCCTGGTTCGCCGTACGCACCGCCCCGGTGTCGGTCAGCGCCGCACACCGGATCACGAGCGGCACCGCCCCCACACCGCTACCTGTGTCTCCTGTGTTGCCCGTACTCCCCCTACTCCCCGTACTCCACGTGTTGCCCGTATTGCCCGTTTTACCCGGTATCCGCGACATGACCCTGCCCTCCGCTGACAGATGGTCGACGAGGTACATCGCCAGATCGCGCCGGGCCGCCGTCTCGGCCTCCACCCGCGCCCAGTAGGCCCGGATCTCCACGGCCGCGGCGCCCGCGTCGAGCGCCACAACACGGCCGATCCGGCTCAGGGGCATGCCGATCCTGCGCAGCCACGCCACGAGCCGGGCCCCCTCCGCCTGCACCGGGTCGTAGTACCGGTAACCGTTCACCGGGTCGACCAGGGCGGGCCGGAGCAGCCCCAGCTCGTCGTAGCGCCGGAGCGCCTTGGCGGAGAGCCGGGACAACCGGGCGAACTCCCCGATCGTCACCAGCTCTCCGCTCGCGGCGCCCACCGCGCGGCCTTCGCGTTCCACCCCGTACCTCCTCGTACCGGGCGCCTTCCGCCCGGCCCCACCGATCCTGGGGCTTCCCCTGCGGGGAAGGTCAAGGGCGCACGCGGCGGAGGATCCGCGGCTCACGGGCGGGCGCGCGGCCGGGCGAACCTGCCCGTGCGCCGCGGGTCACTTCCGGTTGTAGAGCCGCATCGTCACCGCGCCGAAGACCACCAGAAGCACCCCGGACCAGCCCAGCGTCCAGGCGATGTCGGAGGCCGGCCAATTGCCCTGCATCAGCTCACGCACCGCCGTGCCGAGGTGGGTGACCGGGCTGTTGTTCACGAAGACCTGGAGCCAGCCCGGCATCGTCTTCGGGTCGACGAAGACATTGCTGAGGAACGTCAGCGGGAAGATCACCATCATGCTGACGCCCATCACCGACTTCTCGGAGCGCAGCAGCAGCCCGAACATGGTCCAGATCCAGGAGAAGGAGAACGAGAACACGACCAGCAGAACGACACCGGCCAGTACACCGAGCACACCGCCGTCCGGACGGAACCCGATGATCATGCCGACAGCGAGCATCACCGCCGACGCCAGCAGATAGCGCAGGACGTCGCCGAGCAGATAGCCGACCATCGGAGCGGGCCGCCAGATCGGCAGCGTGCGGAACCGGTCGAAGACGCCCTTGGCGATGTCCGTGTTCACCGCGATACCCGTGTACATCGTGATCATCACGACGCTCATCACCATGATGCCGGGCAGCAGGAACTGGATGTACTCCTCCGTGGAGCCGGCCAGCGCCCCTCCGAAGAGGTACGTGTACATCAGGACCAGCATGATCGGGAAAGCCGTCACGTCGAAGAGCTGTTCCGGCACGTGCTTGATCTTCAGCATGGCGCGCCAGCCGAAGGTCATCGATGCCGACAGGGCGCTGGGCCTCGGTGGGCGCTCCTGGCCCACCAGGAGCGCCGAGAGGCGTTCCTGGTCCGGCGCGGCGAGCTCGACGCCCTCCAGCTCCGTCTTGGCGGTCGCGGTGCTCATGCCGCCACTCCCTTCTTGTCCGTGAGTGCGAGGAAGACCTCGTCGAGGCTGGGCTGTCCCAGCGAGAAGTTGTCGACCGTGATGCCGCGACGGGCCAGCTCGGCCAGGGCACGCCCGGCCTGCTCCGCGGCCCCCTGCTCGGTGCTCTGCCCGTCGACCCGGGCGGTCAGCGCCACCGGGTCCGCGTCCAGCTGGACCTCCGCGTTCAGCGCGAGCGCCAACACCTGCTGCGCCTCGGCCCGCTGGTCGGCGTCCCGCAGCCGCAGATGGACGGTGCCGGCGCCGACGGACGCCTTGAGCTCGCCCTTCGTTCCCTCGGCGATGACCTTGCCGTGGTCGATCACCGCGATCCGGGAGGCCAGTTGGTCGGCCTCGTCCAGATACTGGGTGGTCAGCAGGACCGTGGTGCCGTGGGCGACGACCGCCCGCACGATGTCCCACACCTGGTTGCGGCTGCGGGGGTCGAGTCCGGTGGTCGGCTCGTCCAGGAACAGCACGTCCGGGGTGTTCAGGATGGACGCGGCGATGTCGATGCGCCGCCGCATGCCTCCCGAGTAGTTCTTCACCTGCTTGCCCGCCGCCTCGCTCAGCCCGAATCCTTCGAGCAGCTGGGCCGCCCGGTCGCGGGCCGCCGGCTTGGAGTGGCCGAGCAGCCGGGCGAGCAGGACGAGGTTCTCCGCCCCGGTCAGGTCCTCGTCCACCGAGGCGTACTGCCCGGTCAGGCTGACCCGGCTGCGGACCGCGTCGGCTTCCTTCACGACGTCCTTGCCGAACACCCGGGCCGTGCCGCCGTCGGGGCGCAGCAGGGTCGCGAGCATGCGGACGGCGGTGGTCTTCCCGGCGCCGTTGGGTCCGAGGACGCCGTAGACGGTGCCGGTGGGGACGGCGAGGTCGATGCCGTCCACCGCACGGTTGTCGCCGAAGACCTTCACCAGCCCCGTGGTCTCGATGGCCAGTTCAGTGCTCATGATCCATTCCTTGTGGGTCGTCGGAGGAGGTCGGTGATCCGCGTCTGGTTCCGGGAGCTCATGAGACGTACGGGCGGACGGCGCGCGCCTCGCGCAGGGCCCAGCCCCACCAGCCGAGCTGGTCGAGCATCAGCCCCACGGACCGGTCCCGGCCGGTGTCACCGGGGTGCCCCTCCAGCGGCTGCCGGAGGAAGTCGAGCGCGACCCCGTTCCTCAGGGTCACCGTGTGCAGCTCGGTGAAGACCGTCCTCAGCTGCTCCACGGCGTACAGCCCGGCGGAACCGTGTCCGTAGCTCACGAAGGCGACCGGCTTGGTCTGCCACTCCTCGTACGCGAAGTCGATGGCCTGCTTCAGGGAGGCGGGGAACGAGCGGTTGTACTCGGGGGTGACCACGACGAAGGCCTCGGCCCTGGCGATCTCCTCGGTGAAATCCGTCATCTGCTCGGTCGCCCGCCCGGGATAGTGCACGGGGAAGTCGTAATCGGCGAGATCCAGCACGGCGAGGTCCAGCTCGCTCCGGTCCTGGGCCCGCTCCATGAACCAGCGGCCGACCGCGTCGCCGACGCGGCCCTCGCGGGTGCTGCCGATGATCACCGCCACGCGCAGGGGGAGGCCGCTCCCCGCGTCCCGGCGCCCGTCGACGCTCTCGTCCGCGCTCGCACCGGTGCTCCCGTCCGTCGTCATCACTCGCTCCTCCTCCCGCGACTTCCGCCGCCGCCTCGCGGACCTCCGGGGCCTCCCGTCCGGCCCGGCCCGTTCCGCTCCCTCACCTCTTGGGCGCCAGACGCGGGGGCGCGGCCGCCAGATTGAATCTGGCGGCCGCGCACGCGGTCGGAAAGGACCGGAACCCGGTCCCGGACGGCGGACGGGATTCACGTCTCCCGCGTGTAGAAGACGTAGAACGAGACGCAGAGGACGCCCGCCCCGACCACCAGACCCAGAACGGTCGACCTCAGCACGCTGGTGTCGGTGAGGCTCACCAGGAAGCCGATGGCGCACGCGGTCAGCGCGCCGTACGCGGCTGCCCGCAGTTCGCGCGGCAGCGAGCGCTGGATCCGGCCCAGCGCGAAGCAGAGGGACGCGAGAGCGACACCGGAGACGAGCCCCAGCAGGGCCTGCCCGCCGGTGCTGGGACCGCCGTCTCGACGGATGAACGCCGCGTAGAAGCCGTAGGCCACGCCGAGCGCCAGGGGCAGCGCCCAGGCGAGCGGGGTGTGGTGGCGGGGCCGCGCATGGGCGCGGGAACCGCTTCGGCCGGGCATGGCTGCGTGTGTGGCCATCGCGGACAGCTCCTTCCGTCGCCCCCGTCGCACGCCCCCGTTCCTCCAGAGCACACCCGACCGCGCCGCCCGGCAACTCGAATGGCGTACGGCTGGGAGCGGCCCGGCCCCGTACGGGATTCCCTGGAGGGGTGCGGACCTCTCCCTCGGCGATCCCGGCGTCCACCGCGGCCTTCTCGGCGCTCCTGCTCGTTCTGCTCGCCGTCCTCGTGCCGCTGAGCGCGCTCTCCGCCTGGGTCGACCTGGAGATCGACGACACCGACCGGTACGTCGCCGCCGTGTCACCGCTCTCCTCCGACCCAGCGGTGCGAAGCACCGTCGCGGACCTGGTCACCGAGGAGGCGATGCGGCAGATCGACCTCGGCCCGCTCCAGGACACGGTCCGGGAGTTCCTGCACGAGACCGTGCGGTCGTTCACCACCACCGAGGCCTTCGGGAACGCCTGGGACACCGCGAACCGGACCGCCCACAAGGCCGTGGCAGCCGCCCTGGACGGCGACAGCGGGGAGGCCGTGACGATCGATCTGGCTCCGGTGATCGATCAGGTCAAACAGGATCTGGTCCGTGACGGCGTGCCGTTCGCCGACCGGATCCCGGTCGAGCGGACGGAGATCACCGTGCTCGGCCCCGGTCAGGCCGACGACCTCAGGAGCTCGTTCCGCTGGCTCCGCTACTGCAGCATCTGGCCGGCCGTCGCCACACTGGTGTTCCTCGTCCTGGTGGTGGGCATCGCCACCGTACGGCGTGGGCCGCGGGCCGGGCTGTGGGCCACCGCGACCGTGGGCGCCGGGTTCGTGCTCGGTGCGATCGTGCTCCGGGTGCTGGTCGCGGTCGGCCGGAGCCGGGTGCTGGACGAGGTGCCGGCCAGCGACCGGGACGCGGCCGCCGCCGTAATCGACGCTCTGACCGCCTCCCTGCGGACCACGGTGTGGGCGGTGCTGGCGGTCGGTGCGGCCCTGCTGGTGGGTGCGGTGCTGGCCCGGTGGCTCCTGCGGAGCAAGCGGTCCGCGGCCGATGTGCGATGAGACGCGTGGGCAGAGGTCCCGGGGTGCGCGGGGGCAGAGGTCCCCCGGCATGCGGGTGGGGCGACCGGCCCGGTGTTTCACGTGAAACACCCGGCGGCGTCCTCAGCGCTCCGGCGGCTGTCCTTGAAGGCGTTCCATCTCCCGGCGGTCGCGCTTGGTCGGACGGCCCGCGCCCCGGTCCCGTACGGGGACCTGGATCGCGATCTCGCGGGGCGGCGGGGGCGGACTGTTGTCGACGAAGCACTCCACGGCCGCCGGCGGGCCGACCCGCTTCTTCACGATCTTCGAGACAACGACCACCCGGTCCCGCCCCGCGTGCCGGAGCCGCACCTCGTCGCCGACGCGTACGGCCTGGGCGGGCTTGGCCCGCTCGCCGCCGACCTTCACATGTCCCGCCCGGCAGGCGGCGGCCGCCTGGGCACGGGTCTTCGTCAGCCGGACCGACCAGATCCACACGTCGACCCGGACGCTTCCCTCCGCCTGCGGCGCGTCACCGGAAACCATGGGTCCGACTGTAATGCGGACCGGTGGTGGGCGGGCGGCAATAAGGCCGCCCGCCCACCGGACCTCACACGCCGATGTCGCGCCCGTCCCTGCGCCAGACGGCGACGACCGAGGGGCGGACGATCTTGCCCGGGCCGTCGGGCCAGACGCTCGCCGGCTTCTCGACGGAAGCCCCGTCGATCTCGCCCGGGTGCTGGACCGCGACCAGGACCCGGCGGTCCTGGATGACCGGGCCGCAGGTCTCGGCCCCGGCCGGGACGGTCAGGAACTGCTTCAGCTCGCCACGCCGGTCACCCTGGGTCGCCACGCCGAACAGGCCGTCGTGCGAGTCCAGCTTGTTGCCGTCCGTGGAGATCCACAGGTTGCCGTGGTCGTCGAACGCCACGTTGTCCGGGCAGGAGATGGGGCTGACGTTCTCCTTGGGGAAGCCGGCGAAGTACGTCGACGGGTCGTCCGGGTCGCCCGCCACGAGGAACAGCCGCCAGGCGAATCCGTCACCCGCCGGGTCGTCCCAGTTCTCCGCGAGCTCCAGGATCTGCCCGTGCTTGTTGTTGTTGCGCGGGTTGGCCTCGTCCGCACCGGCCTTGCCCGCCTTGCCGCGGTCCGTGTTGTTGGTGAGCGCCACGTACACCCGGCCGGTGCGCGGCGAGGGCTCGACGTCCTCGGGGCGGTCCATCTTGGTCGCGCCGACCTTGTCACCGGCGAGGCGCGTGTAGACGTACACCTCGTCGGCGGTCATGCCGGGCACATGCGACGTGGTGCCGGTGGCCAGCGGGATCCAGACGCCGCTGCCGTCGAACTCCCCGTCGCTGGGGAGCTTTCCGGTGCCGTCGATCTCGGTGACCGGCGAGTCGCCGCTCAGCTTGGCGACGTACAGGGTGCCCTCGTCCAGCAGCGTCAGGTTGTGCTCGCGGGCCGCCCGCGAGTTGCCCTTCTTCATCCGCTTGCTGGAGACGAACTTGTAGAGGTAGTCGAACTTCTCGTCATCGCCCATGTAGACGACCGGACGGCCGTCGGAGGTGAGCCGGGGCTCTGCCGCCTCGTGCTTGAACCGGCCCAGCGCGGTCCGCTTGCGCGGGGTGGAGTCCGGGTCGTACGGGTCGAGTTCGACGACCCAGCCGAAGCGGTTGGCCTCGTTGGGCTCCTTCGCCAGGTCGAACCGGCGGTCGAACCGCTCCCACTTGCGCTCGGTGGCGCTCGTGCCGATCCCGTACCGCTTGTGCATGTCGGTGTTGCCGTTGGCGAAGTACTGGTTGAAGTTCTCCTCGCCGTGCAGCGTGGTGCCCCACGGAGTGGTGCCGCCCGCGCAGTTGTTGAGGGTCCCGAGCACCTTGCGGCCGGACCGGTCCGCCGAGGTGCGCAGCAGGGTGCTGCCCGCGGCCGGGCCCGTCATGCGGAACTCGCTGGTCGCGGTCAGACGGCGGTTCAACGGGTGCCGGTTGACCGGCCCCAGCCTGCCGGTGCGGTGCTCCTCCTGGACGACGACCACGGAGAGTCCGTGCGCCGCCCAGGCGATCTCCACCTGCTCCCGGGTCGGGTTGGCCGGATCGTAACCGCGGAACATGAGGATCTCGTCCGTGTACTCATGGTTCGCGACCATGACCTGCCGGCCGCGCTCGCCGCGCAGCGGGAGCAGGGAGAGGAAGTCGTTGTTGTAGCCGAACTGGCCGGCCTGGGCCTTCGCCGTCTGCTTGTCCGGGTTGAAGGCGGGCGCGCCGCGCAGGATCGGCTCGCCCCAGCGGATCACCACGTTCTGGGCGTATCCGTCGGGGATGGTGACCTTGTCGTCCTTGTTGGGCGCGACCGGCGAGAACCGCAGGCCACGCGCACCGGACGGGGCCGGTTTGTGGGGGTGGCCCGGTTTGTGCCCGTGTCCGGCGAGCGCGGCGGCCTCGGCCTGCGGGGCGCTCGGGCCGGTCAGGACCGCGGTGCCGGCGGCGGTGGCGACGGTGACCACGGCGGCGGCGCGCATCATCGAGCGGCGCGACACGGCACCGGCGATGATGTCGCCGGCGTACTCGTTGTCGCTGTTGTTGGGCGTCTCCTTGAAGCAGGCGTCCCCGCAGCGGAAGCGGCAGGTCAGCGCGGAACGCCCACCGGGATGCGAGCTGATGAACGGCAGCAGGTTGCGCACGTGGATTCCCTCCGTCTGGTGTCGTGCGTGACGGTATGTGTGCCCCCACGCGGTCCGAGGGACTCCCGGTGAACGGCGGGTGAAGTCCGGGCCACCGCTGTTCCCTTGGGGGCCGGTGGTGGACACCGTCGTGGACTCGGTCCGGGAACGGTTTCGGCTCGGTTGACGCAGGGGTGGGCCGCACCGACGAACGGCCGGATCCGGCCGCTAACCTTACGTATCCGTCCTGGCCAGGGATGAATTCACCCAGGTCGGACATTCACCGCACCCAACTCATGCGAAAGGCCTCGCCCATGGGCATTCGGAGCTTGCTGCGTAAGGTGTTCGGCCGCACGGAGCAGGACGAGCCGACCACGGCCACCGTCCCGCCCCAGGCCGAGCGCGTTCAGCCCAAGGAGTCGGAGCCGGAGACCACTTCGGCGGCCGAGCCCGCGGCGGAGCCGAAGGCGTCGATCCCGGCCCCGGCCTCGCCCTCGTCCCCCACCTCGTCCTCCACGCCCTCCGCGTCCGCCACGGAGACGCCGTCCACAACGTCCCCGGCTTCCCCCGCCGCCGATGCCACGGAGCGTGACGGCTCGCTGGCCGCCGACCTGGTGGCGGAGGCCTTCGACAAGGCGGCAGCCGCACCGAAGTCGCCGACCGTCCCCGCGCAGAAGTCGGCCCCGGAAGACGCTCCGAAGGCGGAGAAGCCCGAGGCACCCGTGGCCGCCGAGGAAGCCGTCAAGGCCGAGGAGCCGGTGGCCGCCGAGGAGCCCGTCAAGGCCGAGGAGCCCGAGTCGACGCCGGAGCCGATCACGATCGACCTCGACCTCGACGAAACCCCGGTGCCCGCACCGGAGCCGCAGGCCAAGCCGGAAGCGGCAGCGGAGGCGGAGGCGGAGGCGGAGGCAGAAGCGGAAGCCACCCCCGAAGCAGCGGAGGCAAAGGCCCCTGAGACCGCCCCCGAGGCGCCTCAGGCCGCCCCTGAGGCACCCGAGGCCCCCCAGGCCCCCGAGACCTCAGTGGCACCGGCAGCCGCAGAGGCCCCTGAGACCGCAGAGACGCCGGCCGTCGCAGAGACCCCGGCGCCCCCTGCCGCACCGCAGCCCGTCGCCCCCGCATCCGAACCCGTCGTCGCCACCCCGGAGCCGGCCGCCACCACTCCGGAACCCGTCGTCGCCACCCCGGAACCGGTCGCCACCACCCCCGAGCCCGTCGTCGCCACCCCGGAACCCGTCGTCGCCACCGCGCCGGAAGCCGCCCCCGGCAAGCCCGCCACCACGCTCGCGCGGGTCAAGTCGCGTGCTCCGCAGCTCGTCGCCCCGTACAAGGCGGCGCAGACGGCGCTCAAGGCGCACGGGCTGACCGGGCTCCGCGCCCGCGTCTATCTGGTGCTCGACCGCTCCGGCTCGATGCGGCCGTTCTACAAGGACGGCAGCGCCCAGCACCTGGGCGACCGGACGCTCGCGCTCGCCGCGCACCTGGACGAGGACCCCACCGTGCCGGTCGTCTTCTTCTCGACGGACATCGACGGCACCGGGTCCATCGAGCTCTCCGGCCACGAGGGCCGCGTCGACGAGCTGCACGCGGGCCTCGGCCGCCTGGGCCGGACGCACTACCACCGTGCGGTCGAGGAGATCGTCGCGCACTACGAGAAGACCGAGGCCACCGGCCCGGCTCTCGTGATCTTCCAGACGGACGGCCCGCCGGACGCCAAGCAGGCCGCCCGGCAGGCCCTCACGGAGGCGGCGCGGCTGCCGCTGTTCTTCCAGTTCGTCGCCTTCGGCGAGCAGGACGCGAAGGGCTTCGACTTCCTGCGGAAGCTCGACGCCCCGAACACCGGCTTCTTCCACGCGGGCCCCGCGCCCCGCGAGGTCGCGGACGCCGAGCTCTACCGCGAGATCCTCGCCGGGCTGCCGGCCTGGACCGCCGCGCGCGCGGGCGGCTCCGACGCCTGATCGACCGGCAGCCGTACGGTCACGGCGAGACCACCGCCCTCCGGGCCCGGTATCGCCGTGACCGTACCGCCGTGGGCCACCGCGATCGACCGGACGATCGACAGACCGAGGCCCGACCCCGGGCCCATCCGGTCCCGGCCCTCGCCCCGTCGGAACGGCTCGAAGAACCCCGCGATATCGGCCTCCGCGACCACCGGCCCGGTATTGCGCACCAGCAGGGCCCCCTTCCCGGTCAGCGAGACCTCCACCGAGCCGCCCGGCACGTTGTACGTGACCGCGTTGGCGAGCAGATTCGCCACCAGCTGGGCGAGCAGCAGCCGGTTGCCGCGCACGGAGCAGGCGGCCACCACGACGTCCACGGCCGGCCCGCCGCCCCGCACCGGGTCCTCCGGTCCTCCGCCCGCCGCTCCCCGCCCCTCCGGGCCGCCGCTCGCGCCCCGTACCGCCGGACGGCGGGCCGCCTCCTCCCTGACCACGTGGTCGAGACGGACCGCCTCGCGCTCGTCCGCGGCCAGTCCCCGTTCGCTGCGAGCCAGCACCAGCAGCCCTTCGATGAGCCGCTCGCTGCGCCGGTTGGTGTCCAGCAGGGTCTGCCGGGTGCGTACGAGGTCCTCGGGGGACGGATCGTCCAGGCCGATCTGGATCGCGGCGCGCTGGGTGGCCAGCGGGGTCCTCAGCTCGTGCGAGGCGTTCGCGATGAATCTCTGCTGGCTGTCGAACGCCTTCTCCAGCCGGGCCAGCAGGGCGTCCAGCGTCTCGCCCAGCTCCTTGAGCTCGTCGTCGGGCCCGGTGGGCGCCATGCGCTCGTGCAGGGTGTGCGCGGAGAGCCGGCGAGCCTTCTCGGTCATGTCGTGGACGGGTCGCAGCACCCGCCCGGCGGTCCACCAGCCCACCGCGACCGCGCAGCCCGTCATCACGAGCAGGGCGGCGATCGACCAGTACAGGAGCTGTTGCCCCGCCGCGTTGCTGACGTTGTCGGTGAGGTCGTAGACGGTGGGCGGCCCCAGGTGCCGACGGGAGATCAGCGGACCGTTCACCGCGTAGCCGGGCTGGGCGACGGCGGCGGACGAGGCGATGGAGCGCGCCTCGGTCTCCGTGCCGGCGCGGGAGGCCAGGTTTACGGTGGCCAGCAGGGCGGTGCCGAGCACCAGGAAGACGCCGCCGTACACGAGGGCGATCCGGGTCCGGATCGTCGAGTGCGGCAGCTTCGAGGCGTCCACCAGCCGCCGCGGGGACGGCCGCTTCACAGGGCGTACCCGACGCCCTGCACGGTACGGATCAGCGCGGGCTCGCCGAGCTTGGCGCGGAGCTTGCTCATACAGACGCGCACGGCGCCCGTGAACGGGTCGGCGTTGGCGTCCCAGGCCCGCTCCAGCAGCTCTTCCGCGCTGACCGTGCCGCCGTCGGCCTCCAGGAGCAGTTGCAGCACGGTGAACTCCTTCGGCGAGAGGTCCAGATCCCGGCCGTCGCGGAGCGCGGAGCGCCGTACGGTGTCGAGCCGGATGCCGTGGCGCTCCAGCTGGGGCGGTACGGGTCTGGCGCTGCGGCGGCGCAGAGCGCGCACCCGGGAGACCAGCTCGGGGAACTCGAACGGCTTGGCCACGTAGTCGTCGGCCCCCAGATCGAGCCCGGCGACCCGGTCCTCCATGGTGCCCGAGGCGGTGAGCATCAGGATCCGGGTGCGGGAGCCGGAGGCGACCAGCCGGCGGGCCACGTCGTCGCCGTGCACCCGGGGGAGGTCGCGGTCGAGCACGACGACGTCGTAGTCGTGCAGGCCGAGGTAGGCGAGGGCCGCGTCCCCGCTGTACACCGTGTCGACCGCGAAGCCGGCCCGGCGCAGTCCGGTGGCGACCAGCTCCGCGAGGATCTCCTCGTCCTCGGCGACCAGTACCCGCATGGTGATGTCCCCTGCCTCGTGCACGCTTGTCCGCTCCCTCCCAGGATGCGACTTTCCTACGGGAACCATTACGGGAACGGATGTTTCGCAAAGCTCTCCACCGCATGCGCCGGGCTCTCCACCGGAGGCCGCCGCTCCGCCCGCACGGGGTTCCCGTTTATCGATGTGAGTGGATCTTGATCTGGCCGTTAGGATTTCGACCATGGCGGCCACTGGATCCGAGAAGCAGGGGGCGACGGCGTACTACGTCTCGACCCCCATCTACTACGTCAACGACGCTCCTCACCTGGGCCACGCCTACACGACCGTCGCAGGCGACGTGCTCACGCGCTGGCATCGCCAGCGCGGCGAGAAGGTGTGGTACCTCACCGGCACGGACGAGCACGGTCAGAAGATCATGCGCACGGCCGAGGCGAACGACGTCACGCCCCAGGCCTGGTGCGACAAGCTCGTCGAGGAGGCGTGGAAGCCCCTCTGGGAGCATCTGAACATCGCGAACGACGACTTCATCCGGACGACGGAGAAGCGGCACACCGACCGTGTGCAGGAGTTCGTGCAGGACCTGTACGACAAGGACGAGATCTACAAGGGCGGTTACGAGGGCCCGTACTGCGTGGGTTGCGAGGAGTACAAGCTCCCCGGCGATCTGATCGACGGCGAGGGCGAGTTCGCCGGGCAGAAGCTCTGTCCGATCCACAAGAAGCCGGTGGAGCTCCTCAAGGAGGAGAACTACTTCTTCAAGCTGAGCGAGTACGGCCCGAAGCTGCTGGAGTTCTACGCGGCGAACCCCGGCTTCATCCAGCCCGAGTCGGCGCGCAACGAGGTCGTGAACTTCGTCGAGCAGGGGCTCCAGGATCTGTCGATCTCGCGCTCGACGTTCGACTGGGGCGTCCCGGTGCCGTGGGACGACAAGCACGTCATCTACGTGTGGATCGACGCGCTGCTCAACTACGCGACGGCCGTGGGCTACGGCGCGAACCAGGAGAAGTTCGACGGTACGTTCCCGGCGAACGTGCACCTGATCGGCAAGGACATCCTCCGCTTCCACTCGGTGATCTGGCCCGCGATGCTGATGGCGCAGGGCCTGCCGCTGCCCGGCAAGGTCGTCGCCAACGGCTGGCTGATGGTCGGCGGCGAGAAGATGTCCAAGTCCAACCTGACCGGCATCAAGCCGCAGGACCTGACCTCGCACTTCGGCGTGGACGCGTACCGCTGGTACTTCCTGCGGGCCATCGCGTACGGCAGCGACGGGTCGTTCTCCTGGGAGGACTTCACCGCCCGCTACACCTCCGAGCTGGCCAACGACTACGGCAACCTCGCCTCGCGGGTCGCGGCGATGGTCGGCAAGTACTTCGGCGGTGCGCTGCCGGAGGCGACGGCCGCCGGTGACGCCGAGCGGGCCGTGCGGGAGGGCCTGGCGAAGGCCGTGGCGACCGCTGACCGGAACATCGGTGAGGAGCTGGACTTCCAGTCCGGCATCCTGGCGGTGTTCGACTTCGTGAAGCAGGTCAACGGCTACATCACGGAGCAGGAGCCGTGGAAGGTGGCCAAGGACACCAGCCCGGAGGGCCAGGCTCGCCTGGCGACCATTCTGTACACGGCCGCCGAGTCCCTGCGCGGGGTCGCGGTCCTGCTCAACCCGGTGATGCCCGAGACCTCGCAGAGGCTCTGGGAGTCCCTGGGCGCCGAGGAGTCCCTGGGCGCGCTGGCCGACCAGAGGGTCCAGGACGCGGGCACGTGGGGCGTACTGCCCGTGGGCGCGACGGTGACGAAGGGCGCGGTGCTGTTCCCGCGCCTGGAGGAGAAGCCCGCGTAGCGCGTTCGTACGCACGAGGAGCCCGGGATCGTGAACAACGGTCCCGGGCTCCTCGCGTTCCGGCTTCGGGTCAGCGCGTCCAGTTCTTGAGCGGCTCGGTGTCCAGCTCGATCCCGACCGGGTCGGGGAGGGTGACGGTCTTGCCGTACGGAACCGTCACGACCTGCTCGTAACGCACGCCGTCGGGCTCCGAGTGGACCTTCACCTCACAGCTGTCCCGGTCGATCAGCAGGTAGACGGGGATGCCGGTCTCAGCGTACGCGCGCGGCTTCTCGACGCGGTCGCGGCGGTCGGTGTCCTCGTCGTACGAGGTGACCTCGACGACCATGAGGACGTCGTCGGGGCTGGCCCATTCGCCCTGGCCGACGAACGTGTCGATGGGGGCGAGCACAGCGTCGGGGCGGGCGTTGCCCTCGCCGTCGGTCTCGGTCCGTAGCCCCTGGTACGCGTGGAGCCATCGGTCCGGATACGCCTGCAGGCACAAGCGCGTCAACCAAGCGATGATCTGCCCGCGGTTCCCGTCGGGCCGGGCCTTGACCTCCAGTTTCCCGTGCACGAACTCCAGCCACGGCGCCTCCTCGACCCGCCTGGCATGACGGGCCAGGTCCTCGAAGACGTCCTGTGTCAGGACGCGGCTCTCGATCACGTTCGCTACGACCTCTTCCTGTGCGGGATCACCGAGTCGCCAGGCCACCTGGAAACACCGCCAGCGTACGGATGCGCTCCCCACCCGTACGCCCGAGTCACCGCCCCAGCCTCGCCGCGTCCCCCATCACGATCACCGGGTTCATCGCCGGGTCCAGCGTGCGCAGCAGCTCCTCCATACGCTCTTCCGGGATGGAGACACAGCCCTGGGTGGGACCGCCGTGGTCGACGTGGATCCAGATGCCGCCGCCGCGTTCGAGGCCGAGCGGGCGGGTGCGGTCCAGGGGGCTGACGCCCGCCGTGCGGTTGTAGTTGATCGCGACGACGTAGTCGAAGGAGCCCTCCAGCGGTTCTCCGAAGAACCCCTCGCCGTCCACCGCGAACCGGGGGTGCTCGTCGTACGGCAGCAGCGCTCCCGGGTCGGGGAGCCGCCCGCCCGCGTCGGTGAGCGCGTAGACGCCCGTGGGGGACCTCCGGTCGCCCGCAACGTGGTGGTCCGTCCAGCCCTCCATGCCGTTGTGCGCCGGCCAGGGCCCCAGGACCGGCTGCCAGCTCTTCGCCGGGCCCTCTCGGCTGTACAGGACCGCGCCCGCCTGGTGGGAGTCGGCCGACTCGCCGGACACGACGAACACCTGCCGTGCCTCGGCGGGGACCTGGGCCAGCGTCTCCGGTCCCAGACCGGGGATCTCGGCGGGGCTCGGCGCGGGCTCCGGGCTGGGCGATGCCCGGCGTACGGAGGCGGCGTCGGACTCCGGGCCTGCGGCGCCCTGCCCCGGAGCTCCTACGGGAGCCTTCGCGGGAGCGGCGCCGGAGGCACAGCCGGCGAGCAGCAGGGCCAGGACGAGGAGCGGTGCGGCAAACAGGGCGGGCGGGCGGCGTGGGACGGACACGGTGGCGGGCTCCTCGGGTGGCGGCGGACGGCGCGACGCGGCAAGGGGGTGTGAGAGGGGTGTCTCGGTGCCAGTCTTTGCCCGGCCCGGCCCGGCCGAACCCGAACCGGGGCCATCCGGCTGTACCGCGTCGCCCTGACCGCGCAGCCCTGCCGTCACCGGCACTCCGCCGCTTGCGACGAAACAGCCCCCGATCAGGTGATCGGGGGCTGTTTCACGTGAAACATCCGTGGAGCGGAGCCGTGCGGGCTACTTCTCCGTGGGCTTCTCCGACGCGCCCGCGCCCTTCGCCGCGACCGGCTTGCGCGGCTGGATGTTCAGCTCGCGCAGGCGGGTCTCGTCCAGCTCGCTCGGGGCGCCCATCATGAGGTCCTGGGCGTTGCCGTTGAGCGGGAAGGCGATCGTCTCGCGAATGTTGGGCTCGTCGGCGAGCAGCATCACGATGCGGTCGATGCCCGGGGCGATGCCGCCGTGCGGCGGGGCGCCGAGACGGAACGCACGGAGCACGCCCGCGAACTCGCGCTCGACGGTCTCGCGGTCGTAACCGGCGATCTCGAAGGCCTTGAGCATCAGCTCGGGCTCGTGGTTACGGATGGCTCCCGAGGACAACTCGATGCCGTTGCAGACGATGTCGTACTGCCAAGCGAGGATGGAGAGCGGGTCCTTCTCCTCCAGGTCGGCGAGGCCGCCCTGGGGCATCGAGAAGGGGTTGTGCGAGAAGTCGATCTTCCCGGTCTCCTCGTCCTTCTCGTACATCGGGAAGTCGACGACCCAGCAGAACCGGAAGACGCCCTCCTCGAAGTGGCCGGCGCGCTTGGCGGCCTCGACCCGGACCGCCGACATGATCTTGGAGACCTCGTCGAACTCGCCGGCGCCGAAGAAGACGGCGTGGCCCGGGACCAGCGAGAGGCGCTCGGTGAGCGTCTTGACGTCGGTCTCGGTGAGGAACTTGGCGATCGGTCCGGCCAGCGTCCCGTCCTCGCCCACGCGCACCCAGGCCAGGCCCTTGGCGCCGTGCTCGACGGCGTACTCACCGAGGCCGTCGAAGAACTTCCGGGACTGGCCCGCGGTGTCCGGGACCGGCAGCGCGCGGACGTGCTTGCCGGCGAACGCCTTGAACCCGGAGTCGGCGAAGACGTCCGAGATGTCGACGAGCTCCAGCTTGGCGCGCAGGTCCGGCTTGTCGTTGCCGTACTTCAGCATCGACTCGCGGAACGGGATGCGCGGGAACGGCGAGGTGACCTCGCGGCCGTTGCCGAACTCGGTGAAGAGCTCGGTCATCAGCTTCTCGATCGGCTGGAAGACGTCCTCCTGCTCGACGAAGGACATCTCGACGTCGAGCTGGTAGAACTCGCCCGGGGAGCGGTCCGCGCGGGCGTCCTCGTCGCGGAAGCAGGGCGCGATCTGGAAGTAGCGGTCGAAGCCCGAGATCATCAGCAGCTGCTTGAACTGCTGCGGGGCCTGCGGCAGCGCGTAGAACTTGCCGGGGTTCAGCCGGGACGGGACGACGAAGTCACGGGCGCCCTCGGGGGAGGTCGCGGTGAGGATCGGGGTCGCCATCTCGTTGAAGCCGAGGGCCACCATCTTGGAGCGGATGGAGGCGATCACGGCCGAGCGCAGCATGATGTTGCGGTGCATGCGCTCGCGGCGCAGGTCGAGGAAGCGGTACTCCAGGCGCCGCTCCTCGTTGACGCCGTCCTCGGCGTTGATCGTGAAGGGCAGCGGGCCGGCCTCGCCGAGCACCTCGACCTCGGTGACCTCGATCTCGATCTCGCCGGTCGGCAGCTCCGGGTTGACGTTGTCGGCTCCGCGCGCGGAGACCTTGCCGTCGATCCGGACGACGGTCTCCTTGGTGAGCTTCGCCAGGGCCTCGTTGCCGGGGGTGCCGGGGCGGGCGACGAGCTGCACCAGACCGTAGTGGTCGCGCAGATCGATGAAGAGGATGCCACCCAGGTCTCGGCGATTGTGCAGCCAGCCGCTCAGCCGGACGTCGGTGCCGACGTCAGAGGCGCGGAGCTCGCCGCAGGTGTGGGACCTGTACCGATGCATCGTCGTTCATCCAGTCTTCGCGGTTGGGGGTGGATTGAGCTTCCCCAGGCTACCGCCCGGGGACGGGACGCTTCATTTCCCTTTACGTCGCCGTATCCGTCGGCCCCGGGGGCAGGTGGCGGCCCCTCGGTGGCGTCCGCCGAGCACATCTTCCTAAAGTGGGGCAATGCGCACCGAGGAAGTCCTGGCCGCGATCGCGACGGGCCTGTGGCGCTGGGACAACGCAGCCGGCACGGTCACGCTCGACGCGGAGGCGGCCCGGCTGCTCGGGCTGCCCGCCGAGCCAGGCAGCTACCGGGAGTCCACGGTGCGCTCCCGCTTCCACCCGGTCGACTGGAACGAGATCTACGCGGTGGTGAACCTCGCGGTCGCCGAGGGCACTCTCGCCGAGGCGCGGCTGCGGATCGTGGACGAGCGCGGCCGGGTGCTCCGTATCGTGCGCAGCCGGTCCAAACCGGTCGTGCCGCCGGACCGGGACGCCGACAGCTACGTCCTCTTCGGCACGCTCCAGGAGGTCGCCGAGGCGCAGCCCGGCTCCACCGACGCCGCCCACACGCCGATCACCGGGGACTGGCGCCGGTCCCGGGAGGCGTTCCTGCTGGACGCCGGGCGGGCGCTGGCCGAGGCCCGGTCCACCGCGGAGGTGCTGCGGGTCGCCGGTTCGCTCTCCATGCCCGGCTTCACCCCGGACGGCCTCGCGGTCTTCGGCTCCGCCGGGGAGCGGCTGACGATCATCGGGCACCACGGGCACAGCTCGGAGGACGAGGAGCCCTTCACCGACATGCCCCTGGAGACGGACTATCCGGCCGCCGAGGTCGTCCGCACGGGCCGGGCGATCTATCTCCCCTCCCCCGACGAGTACCGCCGCCGCTACCCGGCCACCTGGCCGCTCGCCCGGCGCTTCGGACGGCAGTCCTGGGCCTTTCTGCCCCTGGTCTCCTCCGGCCGCACGATGGGCGCCTGGATGGCGGGGTTCCGGCATCCGGTGGCGTTCTCCCCGGACGAGCGCGCGGTGCTCTCGACGGTCGCCCGCATGCTCGCCCAGGCCCTGGCCCGCGCCGGGGTGGCCGAGACGGAACGCGAGCTGTCACTCGGGCTCCAGCGCTCGATGATGCCGACCCTGGGCCCGCAGATCCCCGGCATGACGGTGGCCGCGCGGTACGTGCCGACCGGCGGCGGGCTCCAGGTGGGCGGCGACTGGTACGACATGATCCCGCTGCCCAACGGCCGCATCGCCCTGGTCATCGGCGACGTCCAGGGCCATGACGTGCGGGCCGCCGGGCTGATGGGCCAGCTCCGCATCGCGCTGCGCGCCTACGCCTCCGAGGGGCACCGCCCGGACGCGGTGCTCGCCCGGGCCTCGCGCTTCCTGTCCGGGCTCACCGACGCGTACGAGAGCGTCGAGGAGCCGACGACGCCGCGCTTCGCGACCTGCCTGTACGCGGAGGTGGACCCGGAGGCCGGGACCCTGGACATCGCCCGCGCGGGCCACCCCGACCCGGTGGTGATCAGCGCCGACGGGACCGCGGTGATCCGGCAGACGGCCGGCGGGCTGCCGCTCGGGATCGAGACGGACTCCGACTACCCCACGACCCGGGTCGTCCTGGAGCCCGGCGAGACGATCATGCTCTGCACTGACGGTCTCATCGAGACCGGCGGGCACGACATGGCCACCGGCTGGGACCGGCTGCGCCCGGTCCTGGAGGAGCCCGTCGAGGACCTGGAAGAGCTGGCCGACGCCCTGGTCCAGGCCGTGCACGGGCCGACCTCGCACTACACGACGGGGCCGCTCGCGGACCGGCGGGAGGACGACATCGCGGTCCTGGTGCTGCGGCGCGAGAGCATCTCCGCCCGGGAGACGCCGCCGCGCCGCAGCGTCATGACCATCGCGCAGGCCGAGCCCGAGCGGGTCTCGGTCGGCCGGCAGCTCGTGCGCGAACTGCTCCACGACTGGCACGACCCCGAGCAGGTCGACTCGGCGGTCCTGATGGTCTCCGAGATGGCCACCAACGTGCTCGTCCACACCGACGGGGACGCGCTGATGGTGGCGGAGATCTCCGGCGAGCACGGGAAGCGGCGGCTGCGCGTCGAGGTCGCCGACGCCAGCGACGAACTGCCGCACAAGCGGCGACCGGGCGAGATGGCGTCCAGCGGGCGGGGGCTGGTGCTGATGGAGATGCTGGCGGACGCGTGGGGGGTGGATCCGCGCGGGGAGGGGAAGTCGATCTGGTTCGAGCTGTACGAGTCGCCGGCGGAGAACGCGCGGCGGCCCGGCGCATAGGGCGCCCCGCACAGCCCGGCGACGCGCGTCGGCCCGCCCTCCGGGGAATCCGGTCCGTCGAACGGTGTACCCCTGTTTCGTCCTGCGGGGCGAGGACGGGCGCACGCTCCGTTCCTACGCTGGTCAAGACCCGTCAACGGCGCCCCGGCGCACGTTCGAAGGAGAGTGGCCACGCATGAAGAAGGCGTCGAAGAATCTGCTGGAAGGTGTCATCACCTTCGCTGTGGGTCTGGCCCTACGGCTGTTCACGGAGGGCGTGGAGACCCCCGTGATCACCCTGACGAAGGTGGGCGTCG
Source organism: Streptomyces sp. NPDC026589 (assembly GCF_040638385.1). Lineage (NCBI taxonomy): Bacteria > Bacillati > Actinomycetota > Actinomycetes > Kitasatosporales > Streptomycetaceae > Streptomyces > Streptomyces sp. NPDC026589. The sequence goes on along the minus strand of NZ_JBEZYG010000016.1, from coordinate 78,776 downwards.
TCCTGATGGTCGTCGGCGGGGTGTTCATCGTGCTGGGCCTGTTCCAGTCGATGCGCGGGGCGAACGCCGTCAAGCGCCACTAGGGCGTGTCGGCGTAGGGTCTCCGGCCGACGAGGGATCGCTCGCCGGGGCCGGGCCCGGATCGGGACGGGCCCCGTGCCCCCGGCCCGCAGAGCACGCGGGCCCACCTCCGTAGCGGTTCCGTCCTCAGACGCCGGACGGGCTGGGATCGCCGGGGTCACTGCCGGACGAACCCGAAGTGCTTCCGGGCGGCCCGGAAGAAGGCCCGAAGCCGTTGCGCAGCTCCCCCAGGACGCCGAAGGCCGCCGCGCACAGCGGCACGGCCAGCAGCATGCCGAGCAGGCCCGCCACGCTCGCGCCCGCCGTCAGCGCGATCATGATCATGGCGGGGTGCATCTGGACCGTACGGCTCTGGATCATCGGCTGGAGCACATGGCCCTCCAGCACCTGGACCGCGAGGACCACCCCCAGGACCCACAGGGCGATCACGAACCCCCGGTCGGCCAGCGCGACCAGCACCGCCACCGCGCCGGAGAGGAACGCCCCGAGGTACGGGATGTACGCGCCGACGAACACCAGCGCGCCGAGCCCCACCGCCCCGGGAACGTCCAGGACCAGCAGGCCCACCGTGATGCACACGGCGTCGATCAGGGCGATGAACGTGGTGCCGCGCATGAAGCCCTCGACGGCCTCGAACGCCCGGCGCCCCATGGCCTCGACCAGGTCCCCGGTGCCGCGCGGGGCCACCGAGTGGGCCAGATCGACCGCCCGGTCCGAATCGCGCAGGAAGAAGAAGGTCAGCAGCAGGGCCAGCACACTGGTCGCCACCAGCGAACCCACCAGGCTGATGCCGCTGAGCAGACCGCCCGCCGCGCTCGCCCCGAACTTCTCGACCAGGTTCTTCGCGTTGTCGGCCAGGTCGTCGAGGTCCGTGGCCCCCGCGATGTCCAGATGGTCCACGACCCACTGGCCGGCGTCCTTCAGCGAGTCGACGATCTGGGCGCCGGAGTCGACGAGAGCGGTGACGACGATGTACCCGGCGCCCCCGACCACCGCGATCAGGGCCGCGCAGGTCACCCCCGCGGCCAGCGACCGGTTGAGCCTGCGGGCGATGAGCCACCGGTGGACGGGGCCGAGCAGCGCGGTGCCGAGCAGGGCGAGCAGCACCGGGGTGACCGCGGTCTTGAGGACGACGACCAGCCAGATCGCGACGGCGGCGACGCCCAGGACGAGCAGGACGACACCGCACCAGGCGGCCGCGCGGCGGGCGCTCTCGGGAAGGAGGGGCTTGGGTGCGGGCACCCTCCCACCCGATCACGGGGCACGGTGGTCGGCCCGTCCGCCGCCCCCGTACGGGTGACGGGGAGTCACCTGACGGGAGCGGCGGGAGGTGTCACATGCCGTGGACCGCGGGGACCGTGCCCAGGCGGCCGGCCTGGAAGTCCTCGAAGGCCTGCTTCAGCTCGGCCTGACTGTTCATCACGAACGGTCCGTAGTGCGCCATCGGCTCACGGATCGGGCGGCCGCCGAGGAGGACGACCTCCAGGTCCGGGGTGTTGCCGTCCTGCCGCTCGTCCGCGCGGACGGTCAGCGAGCCGCCGGCGCCGAACACCGCGGTCTGGCCCATCGCGACGGGGCGGCGCTCCGCGCCGGCCGTGCCGCGCCCGGCCAGGACGTAGGCGAGGCCGTTGAAGTCCTCGCGCCACGGCAGGGTCACCTCGGCGCCGGGCCGGACGGTGGCGTGGATCATCGTGATCGGGGTGTGGGTGATGCCGGGGCCCTCGTGGCCGTCGAGCTCACCGGCGATGACCCGGAGCAGCGCACCGCCGTCGGGGGAGGCGAGGAGCTGGACCTCGCCGCCGCGGATGTCCTGGTAGCGCGGGGCCATCATCTTGTCGGCCTTGGGCAGGTTCACCCAGAGCTGGAGGCCGTGGAAGAGCCCGCCGGACATGACGAGCGACTCCGGCGGGGCCTCGATGTGCAGCAGGCCGGACCCGGCGGTCATCCACTGGGTGTCGCCGTTCCCGATGGTGCCGCCGCCACCGTTGGAGTCCTGGTGGATGAAGGTCCCGTCGATCAGGTACGTGACCGTCTCGAAACCGCGGTGCGGGTGCCAGGGGGTGCCCTTCGGCTCGCCCGCGGCGTACTCCACCTCACCCATCTGGTCCATCATGATGAACGGGTCGAGGTGCCGGTAGTTGATCCCCGCGAACGCGCGGCGGACGGGGAAGCCCTCGCCCTCGAAGCCGCTCGGCGCGGTCGTGACGGTGAGCACGGGACGGGCCGCGGCGTCACCCGAAGCGGTCACCTTGGGCAGGGTCAGCGGGTTGTCGACGGTCACTGCGGGCATGGAAGCCACCTCCGGGCGAGTGTTCTGCGATCAATTTAGTTGAATGGTGAACATCCCGCAAGGCGTCATCCATTCCCGGGCGGCCACACCGGTGGGCCCGCCCGTGACCCCGACAGCGAAAAGGGCCCGCGCCGCTTTCGGCACGGACCCACGCCCGAACAACGAAACAGCAGGTCAGCGACCCACTTGAAGGTCACCCCGCCACGAAGGTCACCCCGCCACGTAGGCGCCTACCCGTACATACGGCGCATCGCGAAGTCGACCATCTGCTCGACGGCCTTGGCGTCGAAGACCATCCGGTGATCACCCTCCATGTCCAGGACGAAGCCGTACCCCGTCGGCAGCAGGTCGATCACCTCGGCCCCGGTGATCACGAAGTACTTGGACTCCTTGCCCGCGTACAGCCGCAGCTCCTTCAGCGTGGTGAACATCGGGATCACCGGCTGCTGCGTGTTGTGCAGCGCGAGGAAGCCCGGGTTGTCGCCGCGCGGGCAGTAGACCTTCGACGTGGCGAAGATCTGCTGGAAGTCCTCGGCGGAGAGGGAGCCGGTGGTGAAGGCCCGTACCGCGTCGGCCAGGGAGGGCGGCGACGGTTCGGGATACAGCGGCTGCTCCCCGTAGCCGCCGCCCATCTGACCCATCTGGCCCATCTGACCCATCTGCTGCTGAGCACCAGGGTTCTGGTCGTAGCCGTACATGCTGCAAAGAGTAATCGGACACATCTACGGCTTGAGGGGTTGCGCCTTATTACTGACGGGTAGCATCATCGTAGAGGTCAGCTGATGGACCTACGCCTGCCTGTCGCCCGACCCGCATCACTCCCCGGGGCGCTGTGCGCCACTGCTATTGATTACGGAGCCTTCCCATGGGGCACTACAAGTCGAATCTCCGCGACATCGAGTTCAACCTCTTCGAGGTCCTCGGGCGCGACAAGGTGTACGGCACCGGTCCGTTCGGTGAGATGGACGTCGACACCGCGAAGAGCATCCTGGACGAGGTCGCGCGCCTCGCGGAGAACGAGCTCGCCGAGTCCTACGCGGACGCCGACCGCAACCCGCCGGTCTTCGACCCGGAGACGAAGACCGCCCCGGTCCCGGCGAGCTTCAAGAAGTCGTACCAGGCCTTCATGGACTCCGAGTACTGGCGCCTGGGCCTCCCCGAGGAGATCGGCGGCACCACCTCGCCCCGCTCCCTGATCTGGGGCTACGCGGAGCTGCTGCTCGGCTCGAACCCGGCCGTGTGGATGTACTCCTCCGGCCCGGCGTTCGCCGGCATCCTCTTCGACGAGGGCAACGACGAGCAGAAGAAGATCGCGGAGATCGCCGTCGAGAAGCAGTGGGGCTCGACGATGGTGCTGACCGAGCCGGACGCCGGCTCCGACGTCGGCGCCGGCCGGACGAAGGCCGTGCGGCAGGAGGACGGCTCCTGGCACATCGAGGGTGTGAAGCGCTTCATCACCTCGGGCGAGCACGACATGTCCGAGAACATCATCCACTACGTGCTGGCCCGCCCCGAGGGCGCCGGACCCGGCACCAAGGGCCTCTCGCTCTTCATGGTCCCGAAGTTCCACTTCGACTGGACCACCGGCGAGCTGGGCGAGCGCAACGGCGTCTACGCGACGAACGTCGAGCACAAGATGGGCCTCAAGGCCTCCAACACCTGCGAGATGACCTTCGGCGACCAGCACCCCGCCAAGGGCTGGCTGATCGGCGACAAGCACGACGGCATCCGCCAGATGTTCCGCATCATCGAGTTCGCCCGCATGATGGTCGGCACGAAGGCCATCGCCGCCCTCTCCGCGGGCTACCTGAACGCGCTGGAGTACGCCAAGGAGCGCGTCCAGGGTCCCGACCTGGCGAACTTCATGGACAAGACGGCGCCCAAGGTCACCATCACGCACCACCCCGACGTGCGCCGCTCGCTCATGACGCAGAAGGCGTACGCCGAGGGCATGCGCTCCCTCGTGCTGTACACCGCCTCCGTCCAGGACGCGATCCAGGAGCAGGAGGCCGCGGGCGAGGACGCCAAGGCGCTCAACGGCCTCAACGACCTGCTGCTGCCGATCGTGAAGGGCTACGGCTCCGAGAAGTCCTACGAGCAGCTCGCGCAGTCGCTCCAGACCTTCGGCGGCTCCGGCTACCTCCAGGAGTACCCGGTCGAGCAGTACATCCGGGACGCCAAGATCGACACCCTCTACGAGGGCACCACGGCGATCCAGGGCCAGGACTTCTTCTTCCGGAAGATCGTCCGCGACCAGGGCGCCTCGCTCAACACGCTCTCCGAGGAGATCAAGAAGTTCCTGGCGGGCGCCCACGGCAACGAGGAGCTGGCCCCGGCGCTGGACTCGCTCGCCAAGGCCGCCGTGGACCTGGAGGCGATCGTCGGCACGATGATCACCGACCTCACCGCGACCGGCGAGGACGTCAAGAACATCTACAAGGTGGGCCTCAACACGACCCGCCTGCTGATGGCCTCCGGCGATGTCGTCGTCGGCTACCTGCTGCTCAAGGGCGCGGCCGTGGCGGCCGAGAAGCTGCCGACCGCCTCCGCCAAGGACGTCCCCTTCTACCAGGGCAAGATCGCCGCCGCGAAGTTCTTCGCCGCGAACGTCCTGCCGGGCGTCTCGACCGAGCGCGCGCTCGCCGAGTCGATCGACAACTCCCTGATGGAGCTGGACGAGGCCGCGTTCTAGGGAATCGCTCGCCTGTTTCGTCAACACGCGCCGCCATCCGGAATTCGTTCGGGTGGCGGCGCTGTCGTATCAGCTGGGTACGCTGAGTGCACGGGCCAGGATCCCTTCCATGGGAGGAACCATGACCGCCGAGGCACAGTCCGAAGCGTCGCAGCAGCGGCGCACCAACACCGGGTGGCCGGTCCCGCCACCGGACGGCTACACCGTGGACGATTTCTTCACGCTTGACGACCTCCCGCCGCACACAGAGCTGATCGACGGGAGCCTGGTTTTCGTGAGTCCGCAGCGGAAGTTCCACACGCTGGCGATGTATCTGCTGGAGCAGGGGCTGCGCGTCCATGTCCCCGGCCACCTGCGCGTGCGCCGGGAGATGGCGGTCGTCCTGGGCAAGCGGAGTGTGCCCGAGCCGGATCTGGTGGTGGTGTCGGCGGAGGCGGACGGCGACCAGCTCCAGACGCGCTACCGGGCCGCAGACGTCCTGCTCGCCGTCGAGGTCGTCTCGCCCGATTCCGAGGACCGTGACCGGGACACCAAGCCGCACAAGTACGCGGCGGCGGGCATCAAGCACTTCTGGCTGGTGGAAATGATCGGCGACGGCCACCGTCCCATGGTCATCACCTACGAGCTCGACCCGGTCAACAAGACGTACGTCTCCACCGGCGTCCACCACGACCGGCTCAAGCTCTCCGCCCCGTACGACATCGACATCGACCTGACCACGATCGACGAGCTGTAGGGCCACCGATCTCCCCGGTCACCGGATACCGGACCCCGAGTCCTCGTTACAGTGAAGAACATGAGTTCCCCTCTCCGGTTCGACCGCGCGCACACCGATGACCTGATGTCCTTCCTGGCGGCCAGTCCGTCCCCGTACCACGCCGTGGCGAACGCCGCCTCGCGGCTGGAGGAGGCCGGCTTCCGGCAGGTCGAGGAGACCGCCGCCTGGGACGCGTCGGCCGGCGGGAAGTACGTGCTGCGCGGCGGGGCGATCGTCGCCTGGTACGTGCCGGAGGGCGCCGAGGCGCACACCCCGTTCCGGATCGCCGGGGCGCACACCGACTCCCCGAACCTGCGGGTGAAGCCGCTGCCCGACACCGGGGCGCACGGCTGGCGCCAGATCGCCGTCGAGGTCTACGGCGGCACCCTGCTGAACACCTGGCTCGACCGGGACCTCGGCCTGGCCGGGCGGATCTCGCTGCGGGACGGCACCCACCGGCTGGTCAACATCGACCGGGCGCTGCTGCGGGTGCCGCAGCTGGCCGTGCACCTGGACCGGTCGGCCAACACCGAGGGGCTCAAGCTCGACCGGCAGAAGCACATGCAGCCGATCTGGGGGCTCGGCGAGGTCGAGGAGGGCGACCTGATCCGTTTCGTCGCCGAGGAGGCGGGCGTCGACGCGGAGGACGTCACCGGCTGGGACCTGATGCCGCACGCCATCGAGCCGCCCTCGTACCTGGGCCGGGACCGGGAGCTGGTGGCCGGGCCCCGGATGGACAACCTCCTCTCGGTGCACGCGGCGACCGCCGCCCTGGCCGCCGTCGCCGGGCAGAACGACGCCGACATCCCGTACATCCCGGTGCTCGCCGCCTTCGACCACGAGGAGAACGGCTCCCAGTCGGACACCGGGGCCGACGGGCCGCTGCTGGGCTCGGTGCTGGAGCGCTCGGTGTTCGCGCGCGGCGGCACGTACGAGGACCGCGCCCGCGCCTTCGCCGGCACGGTCTGCCTCTCCTCCGACACCGGCCACGCCGTGCACCCCAACTACGCGGAGCGGCACGACCCGACGCACCACCCGGTCGCCAACGGCGGGCCGATCCTCAAGGTCAACGTCAACATGCGGTACGCCACCGACGGCAGCGGCCGTGCGGTGTTCGCCGCGGCCTGCGAGAAGGCGGGCGTGCCGTGGCAGAGCTTCGTGTCCAACAACGCGATGCCCTGCGGCACCACGATCGGACCGATCACCGCGGCCCGGCACGGCATCCAGACCGTGGACATCGGCGTGGCGATCCTCTCGATGCACAGCGCACGTGAGCTGTGCGGCGCCGACGACCCGTATCTGCTGGCGAACGCGCTCGCCTCGTTCCTCGCGGGCTGACCCGCCCGCCGAACCGCCCTCGCACACATGGTTGTTGCCGGGCCGGGTACGCGACCCGTACACCGGCCCGGACTGACCGGGCGGTCGAGGAGGCGTGATTCATGGGACTCGGAGGATGCATTCTGCTGATCGGCGCGGGCGCGATCCTGGCGTTCGCCACCGACTGGCAGATGGACACCGTCAACGTCGACCTGGTCGGCTGGATCATGATGCTCGTCGGCCTCGTGGGGGTCTTCGTCTACATGAGCATCGCGCGGCGCCGCCGTATGGTCGTGCCGCCCACCACCACCGTCGTATCGGACGACGAACAGCGCTACCGCTGACGGCCCGCACGACGGCGGGCCCGCACCACCGCTGAGGGCCCGCCCCCACCACCGCTGACGGCCCGTGCGACAGTCGGCCCGCGGAGACGGCCGAAAGCCGTCACCGGCTCGGTCGGCTCTGCGCGGGACCTGCGGAATCCCCGATATTCTGGTTCGGATCCCGCGCCCCCACCGTGGGCGCGACGCGCCGGGAAGGGGAGCCGCCCGTGGAGTTCCGGCTGCTCGGCACGGTCTCCGTCGAAACGCTCACCGGGCCCCTGCCACTGGGGCCGGCCAAACGGCGCAGTCTGCTCGCCGCTCTGCTGCTGTCCGCCAACACGCCCGTCTCCATCGGGCGGTTGACGGAATGCCTGTGGGACGACGAGCCGCCGTCCCAGGCCCGTGGCGTCATCCAGGGGCACGTCTCCCGGCTGCGCGCCCTGCTGGCGGGCGCGGACGCGGAGGCCTACGGAGTGGAGCTGGCCACCCTCGGCGACGCGTACGTGCTGCGGGCACCGGAGACGCTGCTGGACTCGCAGCGGTTCGAGGAACTGCTGACGCTGGCACGGGAGCAGCGCGGCCCCGCCGACGCCGCGCTGATGCTCAAGGAGGCCCTGTCCCTGTGGCAGGGCCCCGCGCTCAGCGGGGCGTTCGCCGGCCCGCCGCTCCGGGTGGCCGCGCACTCCCTGGAGGAATCGCGGCTGGCGACGGTCGAACAGCTGTCCCGCGCTTACGGGGCGCTCGGGGAGCACCACCGGGCCGCCGCCCTGCTGACGGCGGAGGCGGCGGCGCATCCGCTGCGCGAGTCGCTGGCCGCGGAGCTGATGCTGGCGCTGTTCCGGGCGGGGCGTCAGTCGGATGCGCTGGACCGTTTCCACCGTACGAGGCGGCTCCTCGCCGACGAGCTGGGCATCGACCCGGGGCACGAGCTCGCCGACGCCTACGCGCTGATCCTGCGCGGCGCTCCCGGGCCGCCCACCGCCACCGCTCCCTCGGAGGCCGCCGTTCCCTCGCCCGGTGACGGGGGCCGGACCGGCGGCGGGGGGCCGCCCGGCGGCGAACCGCACCCCGTCGATCTGCTGCCGCGCGCGCCCCGCGGCTTCCACGGGCGCGCCGCCGAACTGGCCGCGCTCAGCCGGTCGGCGGCGGGCGAGGCGCCCGTCTGTCTGGTCACCGGTCCTGCCGGGGTCGGCAAGACCGCGCTGGCCCTCCAGTGGGCGCACCGCAACCCCGCGCTCTTCCCGGACGGGCGGCTCTTCGCCGATCTGCGCGGGTTCAGCACGGCCGGGGAGCCCGCGCTCATCGATGTCCTGCGGGAGTTCCTGCTCGCGCTCGGCGTCTCCCCGCGCCGCGTTCCGGAGTCCGTGCCGGCCGCCGCCGCCCTGTTCCGGTCGCTGGCCGCCCGGCGGGGGCTGCTGGTGGTCCTGGACAACGCGCGCGACTCCGCCACCGTCAGGACCCTGCTGCCGGGCGGTGCCGACTGCGTCACGCTGGTCACCAGCCGCCACCGGCTGGAGGGGCTGATCGCCTCGGACGCCGCCCGGCCGGTCCCGCTCGACACCCTGGAGACCGACGACGGCACGGCGCTGCTCGCCGGCGTACTGGGGGAGGAGCGGGTCCTCGCCGAACCGGTGGCGGCCCGTCGGCTCTCCGAGCTGTGCGGCGGACTGCCCCTCGCCCTGCGCGTCACCGCGGCCCGCCTGGCGGGACGGCCCGGCTGGACGCTGGCCACGCTCGCCGGGGAACTGGCCGACGAGCGCGGCCGGCTGGCGTATCTCGACGTGGACGACACCGGGGTCGCCGCCGCGCTGCGGCTCACCGTCCAGCAGCTGCCGCCCGGGGCCGTCCACCAGCTCGCGCGGCTCGGACACCATCCGGGCGGCCATTACGACCCGTACGCGGCGGCCGCGCTCGCGGGGACGGACCCGGTCACCGCGCGGGCGGCGCTGGAGCGACTGGCCGCCGCCCACCTCGTCACCGAGACCGCCCCCGGGCGCTGGGTCCTGCACGACCTGGTGCGCCTCTACGCCCGGAGCCTGGACCCGGCGTCCGCGCGCGAGGCCCTGATCGGGGTGCTCGACCACTGCATCGCCACCGCCCTGGCCGCCGCCGACACGGCGGAGCCCGGCGGCGAACCCTGTTTCGTGCTCCCGGAGGACTACCGCCGGCCCAGCGCCGTACAGGACTTCGCCGACCGTGCGGAGGCGATGCGCTGGCTGGCCACCGAGCGCGAGGACCTGGCGCTGACGGCCCTCGCGGCCCGGGAGGCGGGGCTCGACGACCGGGCCTGGCGGATCATTCTGCTCCAGTGGCCGCAGATGGTGTGGCGGGCGCGGGACGGCTGGTCCCCGCTGCTGGAACTGGCCCTGGAGTCGGCACGCGCGGAGAAGGACGCGTACGCGGAGTCGAGGGTGCGCACCCTGCTGGGCTGGGTGCTGACGGAGGAGGGCCGCACCGCCGAGGCCGCCGCGCTGCTGGAGCGCTCGCCCGCGCTCGCCCGGGAGGCCGACGACCCGCTGGGCGAGGCGACGGCGCTGATCAACCTGGCGGTCGTCCAGGCCGAACTGGGCGAACTGCCCACCGCGCTGGAGAACTGCGCGCGCGCCGCCGAACTGGCCCGCCGGGAGGGCGACCGGCACACGGAGACGCTCGCGCTCCAGCACCTCGCCCGGATGCACCTCACCGCGCACCGCCCCGAGGAGGCCCTCTCCTGTGCCCGGGCCGCGCTCGATCTGGGACCCGAGCACGAGGAGGCGGCGCGCCGCTCCCTGCTGCTGGCCGTCTGCGGCGAGGCCCGGCTGGCGCTGGGCGACGAGGAGGACGGCGTACGGCTGCTGGACCGGGCCGCACAGGAGGCGGAGCGGGACGGCTACGACGAGGGGGCCGTACGGGCCCTGGAGGCGCTGCTGCGGGTGTCCGCGCGGGCGGAGTTCCGGCGGCGGCACGACGAGGCGCTGCGACGGCTCGCCGAGGAGAGCTGAGCGGAATCCCGGCCCTGGGGGCCCGAGCGGAGTTCCGGCCCTGGGGCCCGACGTCAGCAGGACGTCAGTGGGACAGCAGCGCTACGTGAGCGGCGGCGGGCAGAGTCGTTCCCGTAAGCCGCTCACGGGCGAGCGTCTTGACCGGGCGTCCGCCTCACCGTCACCTCGGGGGAACCTCCATGCGCACCTTCCGCGACCGCACCACCGTCCTGGCCGCCGCGACCACGGCCGCTCTCGCTCTCACGCTCACCGCCTGCGGTGACGACGGCACCGGCACCCGGTCGGAGGGCCCGGCGACCGTCGGCTCCGCGACCGTCGCCGCGTCGGCCGCCGAGGCCGGGAAGACCGGCGACGACGCGGCGGAGTCAGGCACCACGGGCTCCACCGGCGGGGGCACCGGTACCGCGCAGGCCGCGGGCACCACCCAGAGCTCCGACGGCTCCGGAACCACCGGCGGCACGTCCGCCAAGGACTCCGCCCCCAAGGCCTCCACCCCCCTGTGCACGGCGAAGGGGCTGACGATCACCGCCGAGCGCCAGGACGGCCCGCCGTACACCCACCTCACACTGAGCGCGAAGAACACCTCCGGCGCCGGCTGCGAGATGAAGGAGTACCCGCACATCCACTTCCTGGACAACGCGCGGGGCATCGTCCCGCCCGTCGCCAAGAGCAAGCCGGAGGCCCCGGTGATCCTGGAGCCCGGTCAGTCGGCCCATGTCGCGGTGCGTATGTCCGAGGGCGGCCGGAAGGAGAGCACCGAGACGGTGAAGGAGTTCACGGTCACGCTGAAGGCCAACGGCGGCGGCATGGCGGTCGTGCGGTCCCCCGCCCCCGAGGGCCTCTCCGTCAACCCGCAGAAGTGGGCCACGGGCTACTGGACCACCGAGCTGCGCAACGGCGCCGACGACTTCTAGGCGGCCCGGGCGGGCCACCCGGACCCCAGAGGCGGCCGGAATGGCGGCCGTCTGGGGGACTGCCTCAGCCCTGCTCGTCCATGCCCGCCAGCACCAGCGGCAGCCGGGGCGTTCCCTCGGCGGTCACGCGGACGGGGACGCCCCAGTCCTGTTGGTGCACATGGCAGGCCGGGTACTCGTTGGCCGGGTCGTCGTCGCAGGACGCCGCCATGGCGGAGACGTGCAGCACGCCCTCGGTGACCCCGTCCGCGAGGACCAGGTCGCGCCCGAGGTCCGTCCCCGCGCCGGAGCCCTCCGCCAGCAGCTCGGGCGGGGTCGCGGAGACCAGCAGCCGGGTCGAGGGGCCGTAGCGGGTGTCCAGCTTCTGGCCCGCGGGCGCCTGGAAGACGACGTCGAGGCGGAGGGTGCCCGGGGCGATCTCGGTCGCGGCCCGCTGGGTGCGGTGCGCCTGGTCGGTGACCCGGACCGCCTCCTCCGGCAGCCGGAGCCGGGTCAGCCGGTGGCGGGCCGACTCGACGACGACCAGATCGCCGTCGACCAGCACCGCGTCGCTGGGCTCGCGGACGTCGGTGGCCAGGGTGGTGACCTCGCCGGAGGCCGGGTCGTACCGGCGCAGGGCGTGGTTGTACGTGTCGCTGATCGCGACGGACCCGTCGGGCAGCGCGGTCACGCCGAGCGGGTGCTGGAGGAGCGCCTGGTCGGCGGCCCCGTCGCGGTGGCCGAAGTCGAAGAGGCCGGTGCCGACGGCGGTGCGGACGTGCTGGTCACGGTCGACCCAGCGCAGCGAGGAGGTCTCCGAGTCGGCGACCCAGAGCCGCTCCCCGTCGGCGGAGACGGCGAGTCCGGACGGCTGGGCGAACCAGGCCTCGGCGGCCGGCCCGTCGACCAGGCCCTCGTTGGTGGTCCCGGCGGCGACGCGTACGGTCGCGCTCTCCGGGTCGTACGTCCACAGCTGGTGCACGCCCGCCATGGCGATCCACAGCCGGTCGCCGAACCAGGCGACGTCCCACGGCGAGGAGAGGTCCACCTCGCGCGCCGGACCGCTGGTCGCCGTCCCCTGCCACCACTGGCGGCCGGTCCCGGCGAGGGTGCTGGTCACGCCGGTCGCGAGGTCCAGGGCGCGGAGGGCGTGGTTGACCGTGTCCGCGACGGCGACCCGGCCGTCGGGGAGCACGGCGAGCCCCTGCGGTTCGCTGAACCGGGCCTCGTCCGGGCCGCCGTCGCGCAGACTGCGTTCGCCCGTGCCGAAGTGGCGGCGCACGGTCTCGCCGTCGGCGTCCAGCTCGACGAGGCGGTGCCGGGTGGTGTCGGAGACCAGGAAGCCCCCGTCCGGCAGGAGCAGCGCCTTGCCGGGGAAGCGCAGATGCGTGGCGACGGGCTCGGGCGCCACGTAGGGGCCGTCACCGCGGCGGAGCGTGCCCTTGGCCCCGTGCTCGGCCTCCAGCTCCTCGACGAGCTTCTCGATGGCGTGCGCGTGGCCCTCGCCCGCGTGCTGGGCGACGACGTAGCCCTCGGGGTCGATCACGACGAGCGTCGGCCAGGCGCGTACGGCGTACTGCTTCCAGGTGGCCAGCTCGGGGTCGTCGAGGACGGGGTGGTGGACCTCGTAGCGCTCGACGGCGTCGACGACGGCCTGATGCTCGGCCTCGTGGACGAACTTCGGCGAGTGGACGCCGATGATCACCACGGTGTCGCGGTGCTTCTCCTCCAGCTCGCGCAGCTCGTCCAGGACGTGCAGACAGTTCACACAGCAGAACGTCCAGAAGTCGAGGATGACGATGCGTCCCCGCAGGTCAGCGAGGGTGTACTGCCGGTCGCCTGTATTGAGCCAGCCGCCCTTGCCGATGAGTTCGGGGGCGCGGACGCGTGCACGTGATGCCATGCCACCAGTCAACACCGTGACCGCCTGCACGCATTCCGCAGGACCCCGGGGGAACCTGTGACGCATGAGACTTCTCGTACGTGAGCGGCTGTTCGCCATCGGCGACGACTACTGGATCGAGGACGACGGAGGCCGCAAGGTCTTCCTGGTCGACGGCAAGGCGATGCGGCTGCGCGACACCTTCGAGCTGAAGGACGCCGACGGCCGGATCCTGGTCGAGCTGCGGCAGAAGCTGGTCAGCCTGCGCGACACGATGCTCATCGAGCGGGGCGGCGAGGAGCTGGCCAAGGTCAGGCGCAAGCGGCTGTCGCTGCTCCGCAACCACTACCGGGTGACGTTGGTGGACGGCACGGAGCTGGACGTCAGCGGCAGGATCCTGGACCGCGAGTTCGCCATCGAGTACGACGGCGAGCTGCTGGCCCAGATCTCGCGCCGCTGGCTGACCCTCCGGGACACGTACGGCATCGACGTCGTCCGGGACGACGCCGACACCGCGCTGCTCATCGCGGTGGCGATGTGCGTGATCGTGCTGTCGGACAAGGAGAACGAGGACTGAGCGCCTGTCCTGCGCGCGGGAGTTCGTTGTTTCACGTGAAACAACGGGCACGGGCCGTAAGGACTCCGAGGGCCGGGGGCGGGGGTGCTCATCCCGCCTGTCGCGCGGCGGCCCGCCGGTCCGCCTGGACGAAGGCGGCCGCCGTGAGGGCGACGGTGGCCGCGAAGGAAACCGCGAGCGTGGGGTTGAGCCAGGAGGGGACGACCCGACTGGTGAACTCCCCGCCGTCGGTGGTGCGGCACAGGATGTGCACCGGGAGGTAGCTCACCTCGTGCGTCTCCACGTGAGCGCCTTCCGGCACGTTGGGCGCGTACACGCACTGGTGCATGGGCGTCGAGTTCGTTCCCGACCCGACCTCGCTGACCGTGAAGCCCACGAGGAGGAGGCCGAAGAGGTAGAGGACGACCGTGACCGAGGCGGCGAAGACCGCCGTGCCACGGAGCAACGTCGATGCGGCGACGCCCTGTTCAGCCATGGCGCTCACTGTAGACAGGGCGTCCCGGCCGCCCGCGCCGGGCACCCGCGTCGAGCACCCGCGTCGAGCACCCGCGTCGGCCACCCGCGCGCGCCGGGCAGCCCTCAGAACGGCGGCGCGAGCCCCAGTCGGCGGTCCTTCAGCGCCGGGAACTGCTCCCGGGTCTCGTGCACCTTCGCCGGGTCCAGCTCGACGGTCAGGACCTCCTCGTCCGCGCCCGCCTGGGCCAGCACCTCCCCCCACGGGTCGACGACGATGCTGTGCCCGGCCTGCTGGATGTCGCCGTGGGTGCCGGCCGTCCCGACGGCGAGCACGTACGCCTGGTTCTCCACGGCACGGGCCTGCGCCAGGAGCGTCCAGTGGGAGCGGCGGCGCTCGGGCCAGCCCGCCGCGACGACCAGCGTCTCGGCGCCCGCGTCGACGAGCCCCCGGAACTGCTCGGGGAAGCGCAGGTCGTAACAGGTGGCGAGGCCCAGGGTGGTGTCGGGCAGGGCGACGGTCACCAGCTCCTCGCCCGCGCCCATCATCACCGCCTCGCCCTTGTCGAAGCCGAAGCGGTGGATCTTGCGGTAGACGGCCGTGCGCTCGCCCTGGGGCGAGAAGACCAGGCTGGTGTTGTAAAGGGTGCCGTCGTCCGCCCGTTCGACGAAGGAGCCGGCGTGCAGCCAGGTCCCGGCCTCGACGGCGGCCTTCACCATCACCTCGTGCGTGGGGCCCTCCAGCGGCTCGGCCTCCGCCTCGAAGGCGGTGTAGGCGAACGCCCCGACCGGCCACAGCTCAGGAAGAACCACCAGGTCAGCGCCGCGCTGGGCGACTACCAACGAGGCCGCTCGCGCCCTTCGGGCATCGACGGATTCGTCCGGGTCCACTGCGATCTGGATGAGAGAGGCGCGCACACTACCACCGTCCTGGCATTCGAGCCGTCAACACGGGCCTACGATCGTCACACGAAAGCACTGCCGGGGTGCCTGCTTGCAGCGTAACTTGGACCCATCGTCGGTGGGTCCGGCGGTCGAACCTCCCACGCAGCTCGCCGACAGCGCCGTCAGTGCCAGCCCGCCCGCCAGCACTCCTGCTCTCCAGCCCATGCACCGCAGAACCGCACGAGGGGTCCCGTGACCGTCCATCCCAGCCTCCAGCCCTACACCGACGCCGCGACCCACTCCATCGAGGCGATAGCCGAGCTGGTGAAGCCCCTCCCCGAGGGCGAGTGGAACCGCCGAACGCCCTGCCCGGGATGGTCGGTGCGCGACATCGTGTCGCACGTCATCGGCATGGAGTGCGAGATGCTCGGCGATCCCCGGCCGATCCACACCCTGCCGCGCGACCTCTACCACGTGCAGAGCGACTTCGCCCGCTACATGGAGATGCAGGTCGACGTCCGGCGGCACCACACCTCCCCGGAGATCACCTCCGAGCTGGAGTACGTCCTCATCCGCCGGGCCCGCCAGATCCGCAACGAGTCGCGCAGCCCCGAGACCAAGGTCCGCGCGCCGCTGGGCGCCGAGCAGACCCTCGAAACAGCGCTGAACCTGCGGGCCTTCGACGTCTGGGTGCACGAACAGGACCTGCGCGCCACGCTCGGGCAGCCCGGCAACCTGGACTCCCCCGGCGCACTGATCACCCGCGACATGCTGCTCGCCGGGCTGCCGAAGGTGGTGGCCAAGAAGGCCGGCGCCCCCGCGAACTCGGCGGTCGTCTTCGACGTGCACGGGCCGGTGGAGTTCCTGCGGACGGTACGGGTCGACGCGGAGGGCCGCGGTTCCGTGGACGGCGCGCCCTCGCTCGGCCCCGCCGTGACCCTGTCGGTGGACTGGGAGACGTACGTCCGGCTCGCCTGCGGCCGGGTCCGCCACACGGCCGTCGCCGACCGGATCAAGGTCGAGGGCGACCAGGAGCTGGGCACCGCGATCCTGGACAACTTCGCCGTGACCCCGTGACCCTGTGATCTCGTGATCTCGTGATCTCGTGATCTCGTGATCTCGTGATCTCGTGATCTCGTAGCACCGCCCCTGGCGCCCCGGCGGCGCCCGTCCCGGACCATGGGCGACGGGCGCGCCGCCGAGCGCGAAGGAGACGGCTAAGCCGGTACGTGCACGGCCTCGACGCGGCTCACCACGTGGTGCTCGCGTTCCCTGAGCGCCGCCCGGCGGCGCAGCCGCAGGATCTGGGTGACGCCGAGCGCCTCCAGGACGAAGACCGAGGCGAACGCGGCGCGGTAGTTGTCGCCCGTGGCGTCCAGCAGGACCCCGACGGCGAACAGGGTGGTCATCGAGGCGATGAACCCGCCCATATTGACGATTCCGGAGGCGGTGCCCTGACGCTCGGGCGGATTGGCCGGCCGGGCGAAGTCGAAGCCGACCATCGAGGCCGGTCCGCAGGCGCCGAGCACCACGCACAGGACGACCAGCAGCCACATCGGCGTGTGGTCGGCCGGGTAGAAGATCGCGGACGCCCAGAGCAGGGCCGTCGTGGCCACCGTGCCCAGCGCGATGGGCACCCGTGCCTCGTGGTGGCGGGCGATGATCTGCCCGTAGACGAGCCCCACCACCATGTTGGACAGCACCACCAGGGTGAGCAGTGTGCCCGCCGTGGCCCGGCTCAGCCCCTGCGCCTCGACCAGGAACGGCATCCCCCACAGCAGCAGGAACACCATCGCCGGGAACTGGGTGGTGAAGTGCACCCACATCCCGAGCCGGGTCCCCGGCTCCCGCCAGGCGGCGGCGATCTGCCGGCGGACGTACGCGGCCCCGGCGTGCTCGGCGGGCGGCGGCTCGTGGCCCTCGGGGTGGTCCTTGAGGAACAGCAGGAGCGGCACCAGCACCAGGACACCGGCCAGCGAGCTGCCGACGAACGTCGCGGTCCAGCCGTAGCTGTGCAGCGCCCGCGCGATGAACAGCGTCGAGACGAGGTTGCCCGCCATCCCGAACAGCGCCGCGACCTGACCGATCAGCGGTCCGCGCCGGGCCGGGAACCAGCGGCTGCCGAGCCGCAGCACGCTGATGAACGTCATCGCGTCACCGCAGCCGAGCAGCGCGCGGGCCGCCAGCGCCATGCCGTACGACGGGGAGAGCGCGAAGCCGATCTGCCCGACGGTGAAGAGAACGGCCCCGATGGTAAGGACCTTCTTGGTGCCGAGCCGGTCGACCATCAGGCCGACGGGTATCTGCATGCCCGCGTAGACGAGGAGCTGGAGGATCGAGAACGTGGACAGCGCCGAGGCGTTGACGTCGAACCGGTCGGCGGCGTCGAGTCCGGCGACGCCCAGGCTCGTACGGAAGATGATCGCGACGAAGTAGACGGCGACACCGATGCCCCAGATCCAGCCGGCACGCCGGCCGCCGGGCGGGTCACCGGGCAGCGAGAGCGTGGGGGCGGCCGAACTCACCGGTCCTCACCCCGCACCAGCACCCGCACCCGGCCGACATGACGGCGCACGACCAGGGCCGCCCCTTCGGCGTCCCCGGCGCGGATCGCGTCCAGCAGCTCACCGTGCTCGGTGATGTTGGCCTCGATCCTGCCCGGGTGGGCCTCCATCACCGCGACGCCCATCCGCAGCTGACGGTCGCGCAGCTGGTCGTAGAGGCGGGAGAGGATCTCGTTGCCGGCGTTCTTCACGATCTCGGCGTGGAAACAGCGGTCCTTGACCGCCACGGCGGCCAGGTCCCCGGCCTCCGCCAACTGCCGCTGCTCCTCCAGGAGCTGTTCCAGCCGGGCGATCAACTGCGGAGACGCGGGCACCGCCTTGCGCGCGGCGAACTCCTCGACCAGCAGCCGGGTCTCCACCACGTCCTTGATCTCCTGCGCGGAGACGGCCAGGACGAGCGCGCCCTTCTTCGGGTAGAGCTTGATCAGCCCCTCCACCTCCAGCCGCAGCAGCGCCTCGCGCACCGGCGTCCGCGAGACGCCGACCGCGTCCGCGAGATCCCCTTCGGTGAGCAGGGTCCCGCCCTCGTAGCGGCGGTCGAGGACGGCTTCCTTGATGTGGGTGTAGACGCGCTCGGCGGCGGGCGGGCGCTTGAGGGAGGCGGTCGGCGGCTGTACGGGGGCGGAGGGTGCGGCAGGCATGCGCACAGCATAGATACAACATGCACGCATGTCGGCCCCCGTCCGGATTCTGGACCGGCGTGCGGCTGCCCGCGCCGCGCCCCTTGCGTTACGTTGAGCGGGTGACAGGTCACGCCATCGAAGAGGTACGTCTCACCGCTTTCAAGAGCTTCCACGGCGCGGTGCTTCCGCTGGCGCCCCTCACCGTCCTCATCGGGCGCAACAGCAGCGGCAAGTCGAACGCGCTGGACGGGCTGGAGGTCCTCTCCCGGCTGGCGCGCGGCGACGACATCACCGAGGCCCTGGAGAGCCGGTACAGCGGGTCGGGTCCGGTGCGGGGCGGACTGGGCGGGTGCGTGCCGCACGGCTCGGACCGGTTCGTGCTGGGTTGCACCGTCGGCACGGAGTACGGGCCCATCACGCTCGATGTGACGATTCAGGTGGACCCAGAGGTCCAGATCATCGAGGAACGGCTCACCGGTCCGACCGCGAGCGGCACACGCCCTCTCCTCGTGAGCGGAGAACCGATCCCGCACCGCGCGGACATCGACGCCTCCTGGCACAACGGGAAGCGGGGCCGGAACCCGAGCGCCTCATTCCGGAGCACCCGGCTGTTGACTTCGCAGCTGCCCCTGCGCGTTCCTGGTGACAGCGATGGCGAGATCGACACCCTGCTGGCGGCCGATACCCTGCTGGACGCACTCAGCGGAGCCTTCCACCTCGATCCCGTACCCCACCTGATGCGGCAGTACGTACCGGCCCGCGACTTTCGCCTCCGCAGAACGGCAGAGAACCTCTCCGCTGCGATCGGCAACATCAAACGGCACGACGAGGAGACTTTCGAGAGCCTCGTCGGCCTCCTCCGAGGCTTGGCCGATCACGATATCGAGCGGCTGGCCGTCACCAGGTCGGAGCTCGGTGACGTCATGCTCGCGCTCGACGAGGGGCCGCTGGGGCTCACTCCCGCCCGCGAGATGAGTGACGGCATGCTCAGGTTTCTCGCGGTCACGACTTCGCTGCTGACCGGTGGGGACGGGCTGGATCTGGGACCCGCGCCGGAGGGCGACTATCTACGGTCACTCACTCTGGTCATCGAGGAGCTGGAGAACGGGCTGCACCCCTCCCAAGCGGCGGAAGTCCTGCGGCTCGTCCGTGGAGCGGCGGCCGAGAGCACGACGCGTGTCCTCATCACCACGCACAGTCCGGCCCTGCTCTCCGCCCTCAGTGGCGACGATCACCAAGGCGTCATCGTCTGCTCTCGGGACCGGAAGACGGGTGCCAGCCTCCTGACGAGGCTCACCGAGCTGGACGGCTACGCCACGGCGATGGGAGCGGGCCCGCTGGGTGACGTGGTGACCCGCGGCCGGCTGGTGCGGGAAGAACGCGGCAAACAGGACTACGCCGAGTTCGACCGACTCCTCGGGATCGGGTGAGCCCGTGGCTCGGGGGGTGGAGTTCGTCGACACGTCGATCCTGTGCAATCTCCTGGAGGTCCCCGGCAAGTGTCAGGACCGCAAGCGGGTCATCGACGAGCTGAAGAGGAAACGTGATCGCCGGGACACGGACCTCCTGCTGCCGGTGACCGCGATCATCGAGACGGGCAACCACATCGCCCAGGTCTCCGATGGCCGTGCGCGTCGCTCCTGCGCGGAGCGGCTCAGCGCGGTCCTGACCACCGTCATCGAGGGCACAGCGCCCTGGGCGCTCAACGAGGTCGAGTGGGACGCTGCCCATCTCCGGGCCCTGGTGGACGGCGGCAGCACCGGAAGCAGCCTGATCGAGCACGCCTGCAACAAGCTCGGCTGCGGCGACCTCAACATCCTCATCGAGCGGGACCGGTATCTCGCCCGTACGTCCGGGGTACGGGCCACGATCTGGACGCTCGACGAACTCCTCTCCTCCTACGCCTGACCCAGCGCCTACGGCAACGCCCTGAGGCCCATGGTCAAGCCTGCGCAAATTCACCCGATCAGTAACACATCCATTGCCCGCTCTCAGGAGTCTCACCTCCGAGCGGCACCCTTATGTGGCCGCATATCAGGGGCATTTGGAGCGTTCAGTTGAATATCGGCATCAAGCGCATCAATCGCGTCACCGTCACGGCCACCGTGACGCTCACCGCCGGTGCGGTGCTCGCGGGCAGCGCCTTCGCCTCCACGGCGCACGCCGCCACGCCGCCGACTCCGAAGATCGTCGCCAAGGGCGGCTTCGTGATGAACAACGGCACCGGCAAGACCCTCTTCACCAAGTCCGCGGACACCCGGCGTGCCACGGGCTCCACCACCAAGATCATGACGGCGCTGGTGGTCCTGTCGCAGAAGAACGTGAACCTGAAATCCAAGGTCACGGTCCAGAAGGCGTACAGCGACTACATCGTCAAGAAGAACGCCTCGTCCGCCCGGCTCATCGTCGGCGACAAGCCCACCGTGGGCCAGCTCCTCTACGGCCTGATGCTCCCCTCCGGCTGCGACGCCGCGTACGCCCTGGCCGACAAGTTCGGCTCCGGCAAGACCCGTGCGGCCCGCGTGAAGTCGTTCATCGGCAAGATGAACGCCACGGCGAAGAGCCTCAAGCTGAAGAACACCCGCTTCGACTCGTTCGACGGCATAGGGGGCGGCAACAACTACTCGACCCCGCGTGACCTGACGAAGATCGCCAGCAAGGCGATGAAGAACTCCACGTTCCGCTCGATCGTCAAGACCAAGTCGACAAAGCAGAAGGTGACCACGAAGAGCGGTGGCTACCGCTACATGTCGTGGAGCAACACCAACAAGCTGCTCAGCAGCTACAGCGGTGCCGTCGGCGTCAAGACCGGCTCCGGCCCGACCGCCAAGTACTGCCTGGTCTTCGCCGCGACCCGCAAGGGCAAGACGGTCATCGGCACAGTGCTCACGTCGTCCTCCGAGGCGAACCGCACCGCCGACGCGAAGAAGCTGATGGACTACGGGTTCAAGAAGTAGCCCGCACGTACGCGTTGTACGGCGAAGGGGCCCGGCCCGCACGGTGTGTGCGGGCCGGGCCCCTTCGCCCGTTCCTACGGCTTACGGCTGCCGGCGGCGCAGGTCGGCCGTGAAGGCGTCCCAGGCTGCGGGAGCGAGGGTGAGGACCGGGCCGCCGAGGCGCTTGGAGTCGCGGACGGCGACGGTACGGGGGATGTTGCGGGCGACCTCGACGCACTCGCCGTTCGGCTCGCTGTAGCTGGACTTCTCGAAGCGGAACTCGCTCACTCGTTCATCCCCTTGGCGATGCTTTCCATGAATCGCGATGAGTCGTACGGCGACAGACTCGTAGTGCACGTTCGCGCGAACAGATCAGTGTAGGCCGCGCTCTCTTCAGCACCCTCGACCCAATTGGTCGAGCGCAGACCATCCATGTGCACCACGTCGAGCGCGCCCGACTCGGCAAACGAGAGGATGTTGAAGGGCCCGCCACCGCACGAGTGCACTCCCGCCCGAAACGGCAGGACCTGCACGTCGATGTTGGGCTGCTCTGCCAACTCCCGCAAGTGCTCCAGCTGCTGGCGCATGACCTGCGGGCCACCGATCATCTGGCGCAAAGCGCCCTCCCAGATCACAGCGTGAATGTTCAGAGGCTCGTCTCCCTGCACCCGCCGCTGGCGCTGTAGTCGTACGTCCACCAGTTTCTCGATTTCGGAGATCCGGTCAGGCGAGACGGCGGCGACCGACAGTGCACGCATGTAATCGGGCGTCTGGAAAAGGCCTGGAATCAGAGCAAGCTGCCAGGTCCGCAGCCTCAGGGCCACATCTTCCATGGCGATGTACTCGCGCAGACTCCCTTGCGTCAGCGAGGTGACCCACCAGCCTTTCGCCTTGCGGCGCTCCCGGTCCAACCGGGCGACTTCCAGCAGCCGCCCGACCTGGTCCGGGTCCTCCAAGCCGTAGAAGTCGCAGAGGGCCCGGATGTCCGGATCCCTCATGGGAACCCAGCCCTGTTCCATCTTCACGATCTTCGAGTTGGTCGCGCTGATGACCTGGGCGGCCTGCTGCTGCGTCTTCCCGGACCCGTCCCGCAGGCGCAGCAGCTCGCTACCGAGTCTGCGCCCCAGGACAGTTGACGAACGGTTTCCTTGCGGTGTCGCTGGATTCACGGCTCCAGTGTCCCGCCTCCCGGGGCGAGCCGTCGACCGCCGCCACTCGTTGGAGACAATTGTCTCCGTTTCACTTGCATCGCCTCCTGAAGGGCCAATACTTTCGGTACTCCGCCACTTGCACAGCGGAACCGATACGGCGGAAGAGCACCGCCCTGCCCACCGCAGCAGCGACATCGCCACCGCCCACCCCACCCGGAGGCACGCACTCATGTCCGCAGCCCAGGAGACCCCCGTACCTGCAATCACCCCCACCCCCCTCCTCCGCGAGGACCGCGTCGACTACACGCCCACCGCGCACAGCGTCGTCCGCAGCCGGCACCGCGCAGCCCGGCTCGTCCTCCAGTGGGGGCACCCCGCGCTCGCCGGTGACGCGGCGCTCCTGGTGAGTGAGTTGGCCACCAACGCGTTGCTGCACGGGGCGATCCGGGGGCGGCTCTTCCGGGTCCACCTCGCCCTCACCGCGAGCGCACTCCGTATCGCCGTCAGCGATCCGCGCGGGGAACGGCTGCCCAGCGTCCGGCGGCCCGACGCCGACGACTGCTACGGGCGCGGGCTCCTCATCGTCGCGCAGCTCGCCGACGACTGGGGCGTCGAGCCGCGCACGGTGGGGAAGACCGTGTACGCCGAACTCGCCGTGCGAGCCGTGCGGTGAGGGCCGGGCATGCCGGTGGGCCCGTACGGAGAAACGTACGGGCCCACCGGGAAAAGCAGTTACGCCCAGGTGATCAGGCGCTTCGGCTGCTCCAGGATCGCCGCCACATCGGCCAGCACCTTGGAGCCCAGCTCGCCGTCGACCAGGCGGTGGTCGAACGACAGGGCCAGCGTGGTGACCTGACGCGGCTTCACCTTGCCCTTGTGGACCCAGGGCTGGAGCTTGATCGCGCCGACCGCCAGGATCGCGGACTCGCCCGGGTTGAGGATCGGCGTACCGGTGTCGACGCCGAAGACGCCGACGTTGGTGATGGTCACCGTGCCGCCCGCCATCGCCGCCGGGGACGTCTTGCCGTCCCGGGCCGTGGTGACCAGATCGCCCAGGGCCGCCGCGAGCTGCGGCAGCGTCTTGTCGTGCGCGTCCTTGATGTTCGGCACGATCAGACCGCGCGGGGTGGCCGCCGCGATGCCCAGGTTGACGTAGTGCTTCTGCACGATCTCCTGGTTGGCCTCGTCCCAGGCGGCGTTGACCTCGGGGTTCCGCTTGATCGCGACGAGGAGGGCCTTGGCGATGATCAGGAGCGGGTTGACCCGCACCCCCGCCATGTCCTTGTCCTCCTTCAGCTCGGCCACGAGCTTCATCGTGCGCGTCACGTCGACCGTGACGAACTCGGTGACGTGGGGCGCGGTGAACGCGCTGCCCACCATCGCCTGCGCGATGGCCTTGCGGACGCCCTTGACCGGGATACGGGTCTCCCGGGCGGAGGCGGAGGCCACGGCGGCTGCCGGGGCCTCGGAGGCCGCCTGCGAGGGGGCCGGGGCAGCCACCACCGGAGGCGTCGCGGCCGGGGCCGCCGCCGCGTGGACGTCCTCGCGGGTGATGACGCCGTCCTTGCCGGTCGGCACCACCGTCGCCAGGTCGATGCCGAGGTCCTTGGCGAGCTTGCGGACCGGGGGCTTGGCGAGCGGACGGCCGCCGCCCGGAGCATCGGCCACAGGCGCGGGAGCGGGCGCAGGCGCAGTGGCAGCGGGAGCAGCGGCCGGCGCCGCGTGCCCGTTCAGCTCGGCCTGCACCGCCGCCGCGACGGCGGCGGCCTCCGGAGTGGCCGTCGCCCCCTTGCGCGGGCGGCGCTTGGTGGAGGACTCGGCGACTCCGTAGCCCACCAGGACCGGCGTACGGCCCTTCGGCTCGGCTTCCGCCTCGGGCTCCTCCACGGGCTCCTGGGCCGGGGCGGCGGCCGGGGCGGGCGCGTCGCCGCTGCCCGGGGCCACGTCGATCGCGATGATCACCTGGCCGACGTCGACGGTCGTGCCCTCGGGGAAGCGCAGCTCGTGCACCACCCCGTCGAACGGGATCGGCAGCTCGACGGCCGCCTTCGCGGTCTCGACCTCGCACACGACCTGGCCGTCGGTGACGGTGTCGCCGGGCTGGACGAACCACTTGAGGATCTCGGCCTCGGTCAGTCCCTCGCCCACGTCGGGCATCTTGAACTCACGGAAACGAGCAGACGTTTCGGTCATCGTCGTCACGAACCCTCTCCTCAGAACGCCAGCGAGCGGTCGACGGCGTCGAGCACCCGGTCCAGGCCGGGCAGATACTCGTCCTCCAGCCGGGCCGGCGGGTAGGGGACGTGGTAGCCGCCGACCCGCAGCACGGGCGCTTCGAGGTGGTAGAAGCAGCGCTCGGTGATCCGGGCGGCGATCTCCGCGCCGGAGCCGTAGAAGACGGGCGCCTCGTGGACGACCACGACCCGGCCGGTCTTCTCCGCCGACCTCTGGATGGCGTCGAAGTCGATCGGGGACATCGAGCGCAGGTCCAGGACCTCGATCGACTTGCCCTCCTCCTGGGCGGCCGCGGCCGCTTCCAGGCAGACCTTCACCATCGGCCCGTACGCGACGAGCGTGAGGTCACTGCCCTCGCGGACGGTCACGGCCTTGTGCAGCGGGCCG
Source organism: Streptomyces sp. NPDC026589 (assembly GCF_040638385.1). Taxonomy (NCBI): domain Bacteria; kingdom Bacillati; phylum Actinomycetota; class Actinomycetes; order Kitasatosporales; family Streptomycetaceae; genus Streptomyces; species Streptomyces sp. NPDC026589. The sequence goes on along the minus strand of NZ_JBEZYG010000016.1, from coordinate 53,749 downwards.
GGGATGGACTCGGTGTCGACCTCGCCCTTGTCCCAGTAACGCCGCTTGGGCTCGAAGAAGATGATCGGGTCGTCGCTCTGGACGGCCTGCTGCATCATCCAGTAGGCGTCGCTCGCGTTGGACGGCGAGACCACCTTCAGCCCCGCGACGTGCGCGAAGAGCGCCTCGGGGGACTCGCTGTGGTGCTCGACCGCGCCGATGCCGCCGCCGTACGGAATGCGCACGACGACCGGCAGCTTGATCTTGCCGAGCGCGCGGGCGTGCATCTTGGCGAGCTGCGTGACGATCTGGTCGTACGCGGGGAAGACGAAGCCGTCGAACTGGATCTCGACGATCGGGCGGTAGCCGCGCAGGGCCAGGCCGATCGCCGTGCCGACGATGCCGGACTCGGCGAGCGGGGTGTCGATCACCCGGTCCTCGCCGAAGTCCTTCTGGAGTCCGTCGGTGATACGGAAGACGCCGCCGAGCTTGCCGACGTCCTCACCCATGATGAGGACCTTGGGGTCGTTGTCGAGGGCGAGGCGGAGCGACTCGTTGAGCGCTTTCGCGATGGACATCTTTTCCACGGCCATGGCTACTTGCCCTCCTCGGCGGAATCGGCGAACGATGCCTGGTAGGCGGCGAACTGGGCCCGCTCCTCGTCCACGAGGGAGTTGCCGTCGGCGTAGCCGTGCTCGAACAGGGCCATCGGGTCCGGGTCGGGCATCGCGCGCACCGCTTCCCGTACCCGCTTGCCGAGGGTCTCGCTCTCCTCGTCCAGCGCGGTGAAGAAGGCCTCGTCCGCGAGCTTCTCCTTCTCCAGGTACGCGCGCAGCCGCAGGATCGGGTCCTTGGCCTCCCACGCGGCCCGCTCCTCGTCGGCCCGGTACTTCGTCGGGTCGTCGGAGGTGGTGTGGGCGCCCATGCGGTAGGTGAACGCCTCGACGAGGGTCGGGCCCTCGCCCCGGCGCGCGCGCTCCAGCGCGGAGCGGGTGACGGCCAGGCAGGCGAGGACGTCGTTGCCGTCGACCCGGACGCCGGGGAAGCCGTAGCCCTGGGCGCGCTGGTAGAGCGGCACGCGGGTCTGGCGCTCGGTGGGCTCGGAGATGGCCCACTGGTTGTTCTGGCAGAAGAAGACGACCGGGGCGTTGTAGACCGCGGAGAAGGTGAACGATTCGGCGACGTCGCCCTGGCTGGAGGCCCCGTCACCGAAGTACGCGATCACGGCGGAGTCCGCGCCGTCCTTGGCGACGCCCATGGCGTAGCCGGTGGCGTGCAGCGTCTGCGAGCCGATGACGATCGTGTACAGGTGGAAGTTGTTGCTGTTCGGGTCCCAGCCGCCGTGGTTCACCCCGCGGAACATGCCGAGCAGGTTGGTCGGGTCGACGCCGCGACACCAGGCGACCCCGTGCTCCCGGTAGGTCGGGAAGACGTAGTCGTCGTCGCGCAGGGCCCGGCCGCTGCCGATCTGGGCGGCCTCCTGGCCGAGCAGCGAGGCCCACAGGCCCAGCTCGCCCTGGCGCTGGAGGGCGGTCGCCTCGGCGTCGAAGCGGCGGGTGAGGACCATGTCCCGGTACAGGCCGCGCAGCTCGTCGGCGCTCAGGTCGATGCTGTAGTCCGGGTGCTCGACGCGCTCGCCCTCGGGCGTCAGCAGCTGTACGAGCTGGGGCTCGGCACTCTGCGGCTTCTTCGCGGCGCTGGTCCGCTTACTGGCGCGTCGCGGTTTACGCGCGGCGGCAGTGCTCTCCACGGTCACGTGCGTGCTCCTCCGTCGGTCCGGCCCCCGGGGTCTGCCGGGGACCAGTGCGGCTCGCCTGGATCCGGAGCCGTGCACGGGGTGGGTGCCGGTGGGCCGGAGTCAGGCGTGACAGGTGCCCCGGCGAGTGCCCTGTCATAGGCACGTTACCCACAGCGTCGCAGAACTGCGAAACCCTATCTGACCTGCGATTTTGCTTGGATTTCCAAGTAAATCGAAAAAATCGCGAACCTCTGCTGGTCAGGGCACTGAAAGCAGCCTTGCGGGCCGCCGGAACAACGGCACGTTATCCCGCGGATCAGCGCCAGGGAAGAGCGGAGGGGAGGCGAGTGTGTGAGACTGCGATCGTGCGCGAAGATGGAAAAATCACGGTATTTCTGCTCGATGATCACGAGGTCGTCCGGCGCGGCGTCCATGAGCTCCTCTCCGTCGAGGCGGACATCGAGGTCGTCGGCGAGGCCGGTACGGCCGCGGACGCCCTGGTGCGGATCCCGGCGACGCGTCCCGATGTGGCGGTGCTCGACGTGCGGCTGCCGGACGGCAGCGGCGTGGAGGTGTGCCGGGAAGTCCGTTCCCAGGACGAGAACATCAAATGCCTGATGCTCACCTCGTACGCCGATGACGAGGCGCTTTTCGACGCGATCATGGCGGGCGCCTCGGGATATGTGCTGAAGGCGATCCGCGGCAATGAACTGCTGAATGCCGTACGGGATGTGGCGGCCGGAAAATCCCTGCTGGACCCGGTGGCCACCGCCCGGGTGCTGGAGCGGCTGCGCGACGGCGGCAGCGGCAAGGGCGACGACAAGCTCGCCGGCCTCACCGAACAGGAACGCAAGATCCTGGACCTGATCGGCGAGGGCCTGACCAACCGGGTCATCGGGGAGCGCCTGCACCTCGCCGAGAAGACCATCAAGAACTACGTCTCCAGCCTGCTGTCCAAGCTGGGCATGGAGCGCCGCTCGCAGGCCGCCGCGTACGTCGCGCGGCTCCAGGCCGAGCGCCGCTGAGTCTGCCGAGCGCCGCTGAGTCTCCCCGCTCCGCAGGGACTTTGGTCCCGGACCACCGGGGGCAGGCGACTCTTACGCGGCCCCTACGGCCGGGGGACAGTGGAATCCATGTCCTTCGACGAACTCCCCGCGACCGGGACGGTCCGGCGGGCCCCGGCCGGCACGCTCTGCTCTCCCGCGACCGGCACGATCGGGCGGGCCGAGCCGATCCGGAGGGCGGAGCCCATCGAACTGCTCCGCCGCGTCCCGTACGGCCGCCTCGCGACCAGCATGCGGGCCCTGCCGTTCCTGACGGTGGCCCGGCACATCGTGTGCGACGGCCGCATCCTGCTGCGGATGCACAGCGGCTTCGGCCACCACGAGGCGTGCGACGGGAGCGTCGTCGCGTACGGCGCGGACAACTACAACGACACGGCCTCCGGCGACGGCGGCGACCTGTGGTCGGTGCAGTTCACCGGCCCCGCCGAGATCGTGCACCCCTGCCCCGAGCAGGAGCGGCTGTTCGGGGCCGCGCCCGTCTCCGTCAACGGGGAGCCCTTCGCGCCGGCCTATCTCCGGGTCGATCCGCACTTCGTCACGGAGCACACGCTGAAGTTCTGAGGCAGCCAGGCTTCCAGACGGCCTTAGCGCACCTCCGGGCGTGACCGCAACTCCGCCGAGCGGCCACGCAGAGTGATCTAACATCTGGTAAGTGCCGCGCTCATATGTCATTCGCCCACCTGTTCCCCCGGTCGGCGAGGTGCTGCGCCGTTACCCGAACGTGGGCGAGCCCCTCGCCTGCGAACCGATCACCAAGGGCCTGCTGAACCACGGATACCGTGTCTCCACCACGAGCGGGTCCTACTTCCTCAAGCACCATCTCGACAAGAAGCACCTGGGCGACCCCAGCGGCGAACGCGCCGCGATCGTGCGCCAGCACCGCGCCACCCAGCGCCTGAAGTCGCTCGGCGTGCCCGTCGTCCCGCCCCTGACGGACACCCGGGGCGACACCGTCACCGTGATCGGCGAACGGTGCTACGCCCTGCACCCCTGGGTCGACGGTCTCCACCGGGTCGGCTCCGAGCTGACCCTCTCCCAGTCGCGTCGGCTCGGTGCGCTCCTGGGGACCGTGCACACCGGCCTGGAACAGGTGATGGCGCCGCGCGACGGCCCGCATCCGGCGAGCCCGCCCGCCCTGCCGGTCCACCGCAGTCCGGACGCCGCCGACACCTTCGCGCTGATCGACGACCTGCTGGCCGCCGCGCGCGGGCAGGACGGCCGGGACGCCCCCCGCGACGCCTTCGACGAACTCGCCGTGCACCGGCTCGTGGAACGCCGCGCCCTGCTCGAACAGCACTCCCACCGCCGGCCGCCCACTCCGGACGGGCCCGCCACCGGCTGGGTGCACGGGGACTTCCACCCGCTGAACCTGCTCTACCGGGGCGCCGACCCGGTCGCGATCGTGGACTGGGACCGGCTGGCCGTACAGCCGCGCGCCGAGGAGGCGGTACGGGCGGCGGCGATCTTCTTCGTCCGCCCGGCCGGGGAGCTGGACCTCGCCAAGGTACGGGCGTACGCCCGCGCGTACCGGCGGGCCGCGGGGGCGGGGGCCGCCGAGCTGGCGGCCGCCGTGCACCGGGTGTGGTGGGAGCGGCTCAACGACTTCTGGATACTCCGCTGGCGCTACCGCCTCCACGACCGCAGGGCCGACCCGCAGTTCCCCGCGGTGTCGGCCCTGGCGGTGTGGTGGACGCGGGAGTACGAGGCAGTGTGCGCGGCCTTCACGGAATGACGCGGTTGCACCATCGCGTGAGCCCGGCGCGCGCCACGAGGGCGCACGCCGGGCTCAGAGGGTGGTGCGGTGGTGCGTTATCCCGTCGTGGTGGCGCCGAGCGCCGTCTCGCCGGGCGTCGTGCCCGTACCGCCGTCGCCGCCGGCCCCGCCGTCGTCGTCGCCGCCGGGTCCGCCCGGGGTTCCGGGGTCGGTGGTCGGCTCGGTCGGCTCACCTGTGGGCTCACCGGTGCTGCCCTCGTTGGTGTTGCCGTCCGAGGTCCCGGGGTCCGTGCCGGTCGGGTCGGGGGACGGGGTGAACGAGGGCTCGCTCGGGGTCGGGTCCGGGTTGTACGGCGGCGGATTCGGCTGCGTCTGACCGCCGCCGGTGGAGGTGTCCGGGTCCTCCGGCTCGTCGCTCTCCTCCTCCTCGGACGGCGACTGGGAGGGCTTCTCCTTCTCGGACTGGCTGACCGAGGGGGACGGCGTGACCGGGTCCTTCTTCCCGTCGTCGTCCTTCGCGGCGTTGACGGCGAAGGCGACCCCCGCGCCGATCGCGATCAGCGCGAGGAGGACGAAGAGCCACATCTTGCCGCGCCCGCCGGAGCGACGGCCGCCGCCGTCGTAGCCACCGTCGTCCGGGTTGTACGGCGGCAGGATCGGACCCTGCGAGGTGTCCCCGTGCGTCGGGTGGCCCATCGCGCGGGTGGAGCCGGACATCCCGTGCGGCGGGGTCTGGCCCCCCTCGTGCAGCGCGACCGGGCCGGTGTTCCACGTGCCCGTGTGGCCGCCCTGCACCTGGAGCATCTGGAGGCTGTACTGGACGAGCCCGCGCATCTCCTCGGCGCTCTGGAACCGGTCGTCCGGGTCCTTCGCCAGCGCGCGCATCGCCATCCCGTCCAGCTCCGGCGGCACCACGTCCGAGACCTCGGACGGCGGCACCGGGATGTCCTGGACGTGCTGGTAGACCACGGAGAGCGGGGTCTCGCCGGTGAACGGGGGCCGCAGCGCCAGCAGTTCGTAGAGCAGACAGCCGGTGGCGTACAGGTCGGACCGGTGGTCGACGGCCTTGCCGAGCGCCTGCTCGGGGGAGAGGTACTGCGGGGTGCCCATGACCATGCCGGTCTGGGTCATCGTCGACTGCGCGCCGTGCAGCGCGCGGGCGATGCCGAAGTCCATCACCTTGACCGCGCCCGATTCCGTGATGATCACGTTGGCGGGCTTGATGTCGCGGTGCACGATGCCGTGCTGGTGGGAGTACGCGAGGGCTTCGAGCACCCCCGAGACGATGATCAGCGCCTGCTCGGGCGGCGGGGCCTCCGCCGTCAGGAGCAGGTCGCGGATGGTGCGGCCCTCGACCAGCTCCATCACGATGTAAGGGACGGTCTGGCCGCCCACGACGTCCTCGCCGGAGTCGTAGACGGCGACGATCGCGTGGTGGTTGAGACCCGCGACGGACTGTGCCTCGCGGGTGAAGCGCGCCTTGGAGACCGGGTCCTCGGCCAGGTCGGAACGGAGCAGCTTCACCGCGACCGTACGTCCGAGCCGGACGTCCTCCGCCGCGTAGACCTCTGCCATGCCGCCCCGGCCGAGCCGGTAGGTCATCCGGTAACGTCCGTCACCGACCACGCCGCCGATACCCCAGGCGTCGGTACCATCCGAAACTCCGCCGCCGTTTGCTTCGGAATCGGGTGCCATCAGTCCTCGCCGTCGTATCTGTCCGCGCGTCCGCGGGTTCTCACGGTGCCTTGCTGCATTGCAGCGTCACGCTACAGCCTCCACCGGACACCACGGTTCCGCTGCGGCAGGATCATCGGACCGCCCGGCGCGTCGTACACAGGGATTTGATGCGTTTCCTGTAACGCTTCCGAGACGCTTCTTGTGCGTAGGGTCACGGAACGGGCACCCGGCTTGACGTGTCGTACCCCTGCGGCAGACTTGGCGCGTAATCGCGTTGTACGGAACACGGAACCGCGTCGCACGCAACCACGTCGGACAGAAACGACGTCAGACAGATACACCGCGTGCGACCGCGCGCCGCCGAGGGGGAAGCAAGTCATGAGCCAGGACGGCGCACAGGGCCGCTACGCGGGCGGGGCGGTCGCGGGCGGCCGCTACCAGCTGCGCGACCTGCTCGGCGAGGGTGGGATGGCGTCCGTGTACCTGGCCTACGACTCCGCCCTCGACCGCCAGGTCGCGATCAAGACCCTGCACACGGAGCTCGGCCGCGAGCAGTCCTTCCGCGAGCGCTTCCGGCGTGAGGCGCAGGCCGTCGCCAAGCTCCAGCACACCAACATCGTCTCCGTCTTCGACACCGGCGAGGACGAGCTCGGCGGTGCGCTGATGCCGTACATCGTCATGGAGTACGTCGAGGGGCAGCCGCTCGGCTCGGTGCTGGCCGCCGACATCCGCAGTCATGGCGCGATGCCCGCCGACAAGGCGCTCAAGGTGACGGCGGACGTGCTCGCCGCGCTGGAGACCAGCCACGAGATGGGCCTGGTCCACCGGGACATCAAGCCCGGCAACGTGATGATGACCAAGCGCGGCATCGTCAAGGTCATGGACTTCGGCATCGCCCGTGCCATGCAGTCCGGTGTCACCTCGATGACGCAGACCGGCATGGTCGTCGGCACCCCGCAGTACCTCTCCCCCGAGCAGGCCCTCGGCCGCGGCGTCGACGCCCGGTCCGACCTGTATTCGGTGGGCATCATGCTCTTCCAGCTGCTCACCGGCCGGATCCCGTTCGACGCGGACTCGCCGCTGGCCATCGCGTACGCGCATGTGCAGGAGGAGCCGGTCGCGCCGTCCAGCATCAACCGGTCGGTCACCCCGGCGATGGACGCCCTCGTCGCCCGCGCGCTCAAGAAGAACCCGAACGAGCGCTTCCCCAGCGCAGCCGCGATGCGCGACGAGATCGCCCGCGTGCTGAACGCCTCCGGCGGCCAGACCGGCGCCCCGGTGATCGTGGCCGGCGGCGGGCCCGCCAACAGCGGCTCCGGTGTCGGCTCGGCGGTGTTCCCGCCGGTCGACCAGAGCACCCCGGCACCCCAGAGCGTCCAGACGCCGTACCAGCCGCATCCGCAGCAGCCCCACCATCAGCCGGGCCCGTACAGCCAGCCGACCCCGGCGCCCACGCCGAGCTACGGCTACCCGCAGGCGGCCCAGGGCTATCAGGCCCCCGGACCGCTGGCCCACCAGACCCCGCCGCCGTACTCGATCAGCCCGCAGCACTCGACGGCCGTGGGCACCACCGCCGCCGGCGGCTCCAAGCGGAACATGCCGGTCGTCGTCGGTTCCATCGTCGTCGCGCTGCTGGCCATCGGCGGCCTGATCACCGCGATCGCCCTCCAGGACGGCAACAAGGACGACGAGGCGGGCAAGGACGGCGACCCGGGCACCGCCGAGGTGGAGGGATACCGCCCGCCGGAACGCAACCGGACGATGAAGAGCACGGAGTGCTCGGACGCCTCCGAGGACTCCAACGACCCGGCGAAGGTCCAGGCGCCGAACTTCGTCTACAAGGACATCCTGTCCGCGAAGGCGTGTGCGGCCGCCGCGGGATGGACCATCAAGGAGATCGAGGAGAAGGGCAACACCTACGCCGAGGGCCAGGTCGTCGGCCAGTTCCCGTCCTCCGGCGCGGCCGTCTCCGAGCGCGGCGCCCACTTCGAGCTCCAGGTCTCCACCGGCAAGCCCTCCTGATCCGCCGGTCATCCGTGGACACCGTCCGGCCGCCCAGCCGGGCGGTGTCGATGTGTCGACAGATGACCGTTACGCGCCCACGGATCTCCGTCCTGGACCGCTATCAGGGCACCATCAGGGCACTATCAGGGCCCGTATTTCCGGATACCGCGTCCGGGATGCCGGATGAGGGGGACCGTGTGACGCTGATCTCATGGCTCCAGGACTTCCGGCCGCGTGGTCGTCGAGGTGCGCGGTCTGTCTGATGGCGGCGGCCGGAGCGGCGCTGGGGCCGCTGGGCGGCTCCGCCCACGGTTCACCGGCGCCCGAGGGCCCGTCCCGCGCCGCCGCGACCTCCGCCCCGGGGACGCCGAGCCCCGTCGCCACCGCTTCCGCGGCCCCTGCCCGTCCGGCCGCGCCACGGCCCGTACGGTCGGGCTCGGCGTCCCCCTCGGCGCTCCCCTCCGCCCTGCCCCTGTCGTCCGGCGTCCCGGTCCCCGGAGCGCCGGGAGCCGGCCTGGCCCCGCCGTCCCCGGCAGCGACCGGGCAGGGCGCGCAGGCCCCCGCCGGGCCCGGAGCCGACTCGCCGGACTCCGCCTCCTCCCCTTCCGCTTCCCCCGACGTATCCGGGTCGACCGCCCCGCTGGCCGGGCGCGAGGCCGGGGCCGGCAAGGCGCGTCCGGGGCGTTCGCTGTCGCCGCTGGAGCTGGCGCGGGCCGAGGAGCCGGTGCCTGAGGAGGAGCCCGATACGGACCTCGTGGACCCGGTCGACCTGCCCGTTTCCACCCCGCCGCCCAGCGCCTTCACCGATCCGGGGCCCCGGTCGGGACAGGCTCTGGGCGCCGCGTCCGTACGCCGGGTGCAGCAGGTCTCGCTCGGTACGGGCATCGCGCTGGTCGGGCTGGGACTCGGCTTCCTCGCCTTCCGTATGCGCCGGGTGAACTGAGCGTCGCGGCCGCTGGTCGCGCTGTCCCGGACCGCACCTGCGGGACTTGCCAGGACGAACATACTCGGTATACATACTCAGTATGTCCATTCGCCACGGCCTCCTGGCCCTGCTGGAGCGGGGCCCTCGTTACGGGTCCCAGCTCCGCACCGAGTTCGAGTCACGCACCGGCTCCACCTGGCCCCTGAACGTCGGGCAGGTCTACACGACGCTCAGCCGGCTGGAGCGCGACGGCATGATCGTCCAGGAGGGCTCGGACGACGCCGGGCACGACCTCTACGCGATCACCGACGACGGCCGCACAGAGCTGCGCACCTGGTTCGAGACGCCCGTGGACCGCACCAGTCCGCCCCGCGACGAACTGGCCATCAAGCTCGCCATGGCCGTGGGCGCGCCCGGCGTCGACATCCGGGACGTCATCCAGGCCCAGCGCCACCACACGCTCAAGGCCATGCAGGACTACACCCGCCTCAAGGCCCAGGCCCTGGCCGACGTCCCGGCCAACCGGGACGAGGTCGCCTGGCTCCTCGTCGTGGAGCAGCTGATCTTCCAGGCGGAGGCCGAGGCCCGCTGGCTCGACCACTGCGAGTCCCGGCTCGTCCGCCTCGCCGAGGCCGCCGCGACCGAACCCTCCGCCGAGCCCGGCCCCGCGGCCACCCGCGGTCCGGCCCGCTCGCTGGCCGGCCGGACCCGGTCCCGGCGCTGACGCCGACTCCCGCGGGTACCGGCGGGCGCCCTTCCCGGCACCGCCGCCCCCATCCCGGGCCCACCACCACCGCCCACGCCGCCGGCCCCACCGCCGCCCACACCTGACCCCGTCCGTTCCCAGGGGGGAACCACCCGCCATGCCTTCGTCCGCCACACCCCCGCCCCCGCCGTCCTCCGGGACGCCCGGCGGCAGCCCCGTACTCGAACTGCGGGCGCTGACCCGTACCCATGGCTCCGGCATCGCCGAGGTGCACGCCCTGCGCGGGATCCAGCTCGCCGTGCACCCGGGCGAACTGGTCGCCGTGATGGGCCCCTCCGGCTCCGGCAAGTCCACCCTGCTGACCCTGGCCGGCGGCCTCGACACCGCCACCAGCGGCCAAGTGGTCATCGAGGGCCAGGACATCGCCGCCCTCGGCCCCAAGGGGATGGCCGCCCTGCGCCGCCGCAGCGTCGGTTACGTCTTCCAGGACTACAACCTCATCCCCGCCCTCACCGCCGCCGAGAACATCGCGCTGCCCCGCGAACTCGACGGCGTCTCCGTGCGCAAGGCCCGTAAGGAGGCCCTCGCCGCGCTGGCCGAGCTGAAACTGGAGGAGATCGCCGACCGCTTCCCCGACGAGATGTCCGGCGGCCAGCAGCAGCGCGTCGCCATCGCGCGCGCCCTCGTCGGCGACCGGCGCCTCGTCCTCGCCGACGAGCCGACCGGAGCGCTCGACTCCGAGACCGGCGAAGCCGTCCTCGCCCTGCTGCGCACCCGCTGCGACCAGGGCGCGGCCGGCGTCATGGTGACCCATGAGCCCCGGTACGCGGCCTGGGCCGACCGGGTCGTGTTCCTCCGCGACGGCTCGATCGTCGACCAGACGCTGACCACCGGGGCCGACTCCCTGCTCTCCGCCGGAACCGCCGAGGCCGCCACGTGAACCCGCTCCCCGGCTGGCGCGCCGCCTTCCGCATAGCCCGGCGCGACGCCGTACGGGCCAAGGGCCGCAGCGCCCTGGTCGTCGCGATGATCGCCCTGCCGGTCCTCGGCGTGACCGCCGCCGACCTCACCTACCGCAGCGCGCTGCCCACCAGGGCCGAGGAGCTGACCGGTGAACTGGGGGCGGCCGACGCCCGGTTCTCCGCCACGAGCATGGGGCCGGTGAAGCTCCAGCAGATGCCCGACGGCGTCAACTGGAACCCGCCCGAGGGCGCCCCGGACCCGACTCCCGAGGAGCAGGCGAAGCCGGTCGACGTGCCCGCCACCTTCCCCGAGGGATCGCGGCACCTCACCGAGCGGAGCGTTCCCGCGTCGGTGACCACCCGGCACGGCATCGCGGACACCCAGATCACCGAACTGTCCATCGCCGACCCGATGCTGCGCGGCCGGATCGAGCTGACCGACGGCGCCTACCCCCGGGCCGAGAACGAGATCGCGGCGACCGACAAGTTCATCGAGGCGTCCGGCCTGTCCATCGGCGACCGCGTCACCGTGCGCGGACCCGACCGGACCTACACCCTCACCGGGGCGGTCGAACTCCCCGCCGACCTGCGGGCGGACTCCCTGTACGCGGTCCCCGGCTCGGTCATCGCCCCGTGGCAGAAGACGGCCGATCGAGACAAGAACATCCTGCCGCCCCAGGCGAGCGACCCGAAGTGGCTGGTCCAGGGGCCGGCCGGAGCCGGCGTGACCTGGCAGGACATCCTCGCCGCCAACGAGAAGGGCGTGGTGGTCAAGTCCCGCCAGGTCGCCCTGAACCCGCCGCCGGACTCCGAGGTCCCGATGGCGGCGACGACCGGCGCATACGACACGGACACGGAGCTGACCGCGGCGGTGCTCACGGTGGCCGCCATGGCGGTCCTGGAGATCGTGCTGCTGGCCGGCCCCGCGTTCGCCGTGGGCGCCCGTCGTTCACGCCGTCAGCTCGGCCTGGTCGGCTCGTGCGGCGGCAGCCGGGGCCAGGTCCGCGCCGTGGTGCTCGCCGGAGGCGCGGTGCTCGGAGCGGTCGGCGCGGTGGCCGGCGTCGCCGCCGGATTCGGCCTGACCGCCCTGTTCCGCCCGATGATCGAGGACTACACGGGCAGCCGCTTCGGCGAACTGACCGTACGTCCCTGGGAGATCCTCGGCATCGCCCTGCTCGGTCTGGTCACCGGCGTACTCGCCGCGCTCGCCCCGGCGATCGTCGCGGGCCGCCAGTCCGTCCTGGAGTCGCTCACCGGCCGGCGCGGTACCCGCCGCAGCTCCCGCGTCCTGCCCGTCGTCGGTGTCGTCGCGCTCACGACCGGCGTCGCGGTCGCGGTCTACGGCGGGGTGGCCGGCGACACCGCCCTCGTCGCCGGGGGATCCGTCCTCGCCGAACTGGGCGTCCTCGGCTGCATCCCGGTGATCGTCGGCTTCCTCGGCCGGCTCGGCCGGCGGCTCCCGCTGACACCCCGCATCGCCCTGCGCGACGCGGCCCGCAACCGGGGCCGTACCGCACCCGCCGTCGCCGCCGTGATGGCGGCCGTGGCGGGCAGCGTGGCCATCGCCACGTACACCAGCAGCAACGCCGCCGAGCAGGCGTACGACTACGAGCCCAATCTGACCCCGGGCACCGTCGCGCTGGTGGCCGCCGACACCGGCGACAGCGCCGACCTGCCCCGCTCCCGGGCCGCCGTCGAGCAGAGTTTCCCGGTCAGCGGCGCGCGCGCCGACATCAGCCGGGTCTGGGCCGGCAGCGACTGCATGGTCTATTACGACGAGGAGAACGGCTGCGGCACCCTCGAACTCGTCAAGCCCACCGGCGAGGGCCACTCCTGCCCGTTGAAGGGCAAGGGCGCCAAGGAGCTCGCCCTGCGGATCTCGGCCGACGAGCACAAGCGGCTGATGAACTCCCCGGCCTGCATGGACGAGCACTACACGATGGTCGCCTTCGGCACCGGCAGCGACAAGATCGTCGTCGGGGGCGCGGACGTGCTCGACTCGTACGTGAAACTGGAGGACCCGGCGGCGGCGAAAGCCCTGGCGGAAGGCACGCCCGTCCTGCTCAACTCGGCGTACGCGAAGAACGGCGAGGTCGCCCTGAAGGCCACCCACGCCTACAACGACCGCGACAAGAAGAACCGGGCCCTGCACCCCGGCAAGACCCGCGTCACCACCGACCGGCTGAAGGTCTACGTCGCACCGGACCGCTACGCGGCGACGCCGGGCATCCGGATGGTCATGCCGGAGAAGACCGCACAACGGCTCGGTCTGCACGTCGAGGAGCACGGCAGTTTCTACACGCTCGACCGCGATGCCACGGACGCCGAGAGCCAGGCGACCCACGCCGCGCTCGACCAGGCCGGGAACCGCGCGTACCTGATGACGTCGAACGAGACGTTCCGCAGGAACGACGACACCGACACGGTCCTGCTGCTCCTCGCCCTCTTCGCCGGAGTGGTGACCCTGGGCGCGGCGGCCATCACGACCGGCTTGTCCAAGGCCGACGCGGAGGCCGACCTCACCACGCTCAGCGCGGTGGGCGCGCCCCCGGGGGTACGGCGTTCGCTGTCCGGCTTCCAGTGCCTGGTCGTCGCCCTGACCGGGGTGCTCCTGGGGACGGCGGCGGGGCTCGTGCCCGCGGTGGCCCTGCGGCTGACCGACCTGCGCGCGGCGCTGGCGGACATGCGGGAGGATCCGATGGAGTCTGCCTACACGCCGATCGTGATGCCGTGGGAGACCGTCGGGCTGCTGGCCCTGGTCGTCCCGGTGCTCGCCGGACTCCTGGCCGCCGGCCTCACCAGCTCCCGGCTGACCCTGGCCCGGCGCGCGGGCTGAGCGGCGGCTCCGGTGCTGGTGGCGCTGCCGGTGCTGGCGGTGCTGGCGGTGCTGGCGGTGCTGGCGGTGCGCCGGAAGGCTTTCGGTGCTGCCGGAGGCTTTCGGTGGGCTTTCGGTGGGCTTTCGGTGCCCCCGAAGACGGTGGATCTTCCGTTTTCGGGGGCACCAACGTGGGGTACGGCGCGTGTGGGAGACAATGACGGCATGGAAATGCCGAGGAATGACCGGTCGCAGGAGCACCCGCAGGTCCTTGTCGTGGGCCAGGACGGAATGGCTATCGGCGGCGGTGCCAGTGACGACGAGTCGCGCGAGGTCCCGGTGACGGAAATGGTGGAACAGCCCGCGAAGGTCATGCGCATCGGCAGCATGATCAAGCAGCTCCTGGAGGAGGTCAGGGCGGCCCCTCTCGACGAGGCGAGCCGGGTCAGGCTCAAGGAGATCCACGCCAGCTCCGTGAAGGAGCTGGAGGACGGCCTGGCGCCGGAGCTGGTCGAGGAGCTGGAGCGGCTCTCTCTGCCGTTCACCGAGGAGTCGGTGCCCTCCGAGGCCGAGCTGCGGATCGCCCAGGCACAGCTCGTGGGCTGGCTGGAGGGCCTGTTCCACGGCATCCAGACGGCGCTGTTCGCGCAGCAGATGGCGGCCCGCGCCCAGCTGGAGCAGATGCGCCGCGCCCTGCCGCCCGGCACGGGACACGAGGACGACGAAGGCGGCGCGGACCCGCACGGCCCGATCCGTTCGGGTCCGTATCTGTAGACCCCGTCTCCCGCCCTATCCGCCTTGTCCGCCTCCTGAAGTCCGAGGACCGACCACGAGGGGCCCGGCGCGCACATCACGGTGTGCGCCGGGCTCCTCGTCGTGTGTGCGGCCCGTTCACGGAGTCAGGAGTCAGGTATCCGCTTTACGGGGCAGGGTCAGGCGTCGGCCGACGGCCGCTTTACGGGGCAGGCGTCGGCAGACGGCTTGTCCGCTCAACCGGTTGACCGGTCAACCGGTCAGGCGGTCAGGCGTCGGCCGACGGCGCGACCAGGAGCACCTTCCCGATGTGCGCGCTGGACTCCAGCACCCGGTGCGCCTCGGCGGCGTCCGCCATCGGCAGCGTCCGGTCCACCACCGGCCGGACCACCCCGTCCGCGATCAGCGGCCACACGTGCTCGCGTACGGCGGCGACGATGGCGGCCTTCTCGTGGAGCGGGCGGCCCCGCAGGGAGGTCGCGGTGACGGCGGCCCGCTTGGTGAGCAGGGCGCCGAGATTCAGCTCGCCCTTGGCCCCGCCCTGGAGCCCGATGATCGCGAGGCGGCCGTTGACGGCGAGCGCGGCGATGTTCCGGTCCAGGTACTTGGCGCCGATGAGGTCCAGGATGACGTCGGCCCCCGACCCAGCGGTGTTCTCCCGCAGCTCCTCGACGAAGTCCTGCTCGCGGTAGTTGATGAGGATGTCCGCCCCCAGCTCGGCGCACCGGGCGAGCTTCTCCGGGCTGCCCGCCGTGACCGCGACCCGGGCCCCGACCGCCTTCGCCAGCTGGATCGCCATCGTGCCGATGCCGCTGGAGCCGCCGTGCACCAGGAAGGTCTCGCCGGGGCGGAGGTGGGCCACCATGAAGACGTTGGACCACACCGTCGCGGTGACCTCGGGGAGCGCCGCGGCCTCCACCAGGTCGACGCCCTCCGGTACGGGGAGGAGCTGGCCCGCCGGCACGGCGACCTTCTCCGCGTAGCCGCCGCCCGCCAGCAGCGCGCACACGGCGTCGCCGACCGCCCAGCCGGTCACCCCGGGACCGAGCGCCAGAATCCGGCCCGCGCACTCCAGGCCGGGGTAGGGGGACGCGCCGGGCGGCGGGTTGTAGAAGCCCTGCCGCTGGAGCACGTCCGCACGGTTCACGGCGGAGGCGACGACCTCGACGAGGACCTCGCCGTCGCCGGGTACGGGATCGGGCACCTCGGCCCACACGAGCGCCTCGGGGCCGCCTGGTTCGGGAATCGTGATCGCATGCATGGCCGCGAGGCTACTCCGGCACGGCGTACGTTCAGGGGCGCGGCGGCATCGAGTTGTTCGGCGCGGAGGCGGAGCTGGGGCTCTTCCGCACGATGGTGATGACGCGGTCCGTCAGCTGCAACGGGCTGGCCGCCGGGTCGTCGTAACCGAGCAGCCGGTGCCCGCGCAGGACGCTGACGACCAGGTCGTCCGTCTCCCGTACGTTCTTGCCCACCTCGGCCTTTATGACCGGCCGCTCCACCAGGTCGAGGCCGCTGCCCTGCTGGATCAGGTCCTCCATCACCGTGCCCGCGCTGGGGCTGAGGACGGAGAGGCCGAGCAGCCGCCCGGCGGCACTGGCGCTGGTGATGACGGCGTCGGCGCCGGACTGCCGCAGCAGGGGAGCGTTCTCCTCCTCGCGCACCGCCGCCACGATCTTCGCCCCACGGTTCAGTTGACGTGCGGTCAGGGCCACCAGGACGGCGGTGTCGTCGCGCTGGGTGGCGATGATGATCTGCCGGGCCTTCTGGAGCTCCGCGCGCAGCAGGACATCGCTGCGGGTGGCGTCGCCGAGCACGCCGGTGAATCCCTCGGCGTTGGCGGCCTCGATCACCTTGGAAGCCGGGTCGACGACGACGATCTGGTCCTTCCGCAGGCCGGTGGTGCAGAGAGTCAGGATCGCCGAGCGGCCCTTCGTGCCGAAGCCGACGACGACGGTGTGGTCACGCAAGTTGGATCTCCAACGCTTCAGCCGGAAGTCCTCGCGGGTCCGTTCCGTGAGGACTTCGAGAGTGGTGCCGACCAGGATGATCAGGAAGAGCACGCGCAGCGGTGTCACGAGCACCACGTTGATCAGCCTGGCCCCGTCGCTGTACGGGGTGATGTCCCCGTACCCGGTGGTGGAGAGGGTGACCGTCGCGTAGTAGACCGCGTCGAGCAGATCGACCTTGCCGTCGGCGTTGTCGTTGTAGCCGCCGCGGTCGAGCCAGACGATCAGCACGGTCGCGGTCAGGACGAGCAGCGCCATCAGCAGGCGCTTGCCGACCTGGCGGGCCGGGCCGTCGACGACCCGGCGGGGCAGCATCACCCGGGTCGGCACGACCACTTCTTCGGCTCGCCTGGCCATCGCGTCGTGGCCGGGAAGTTTCACGTGAAACACCCTTCCGTCCACGGCGTCGCCGGGGCCCATGGGAGATCCAGAATCTCCACCTCGGTGCCGGACCGTACCCCGCCCGGCACCACCACGGCCAGCCCGTCCGCCGCGGCGATTCCCCGCAGCATCGCGGGCCCGTTGTAGCGCAGCGGCGCGACATGGTCCCGGCCACCCGCCCGGCCCGCGCGGTGGACCACGGGGACGAGGCGGGTGTCGTGCGGATGCCCGTGCACCTCGGCATGGACGAGAGCCCGGTACGCGTCCTGGGCGGGGCGGCCCGCGATCCCCGCGAGCAGCGGCTCCACGAGCGTCAGGAGGCCTGATACGGCCGCGAGCGGATTGCCGGGCAGCCCGACCAGATAGGGCCCGTCCGGCGGGCCCTGCGGCTGTCCTTTCGGCGTTCGCCTCGGCTGTCCCTGCGGTTGTCCGTTCGATGCTTCCGGCGGCGGTCGCTTCGGCTGTGCCGAAGCCGGCAGCCGTGCCAGCAGCATGGGGTGGCCGGGGCGGACCGCGACCCCGTCCACCAGGAGTTCGGCCCCGAGGGAGTCGAGGACCGGGTGCACATGGTCGACCGGACCGGAGGCGGTGCCGCCGGTGGTGACGATCAGGTCGGCGTCGGAGGCGGTGAGGGCGTCGCGCAGCGCTTCCGCGTCGTCGCCGAGGCGGCGGGGCCCGGAGACCTCGGCGCCCAGGGCCCGCAGCCAGGGGCCGAGCATGGGGCCGAGGGCGTCCCGGATGAGCCCGTCGTGCGGCAGGCCGGAGGCGAGCAGCTCGTCGCCGAGGACGAGGATGTCGACGCGCGGACGGGGCACGGCGGGCAGCGCGTCGTACCCGGCGGCCGCGGCGAGACCGAGCACGGCCGGGGTCACGACCGTCCCGGCCGGGACGAGCTGCTCGCCCGAGCGGCACTCCTGGCCCCGGGGTCTGATGTCCTGCCCGGCGACCACCGGCCGCCTGGCGTGCAGCAGCCCCTTGGCCTCGTCGGCGTGCGCGTGCTCGCTGCGGATGACCGCCGTGGTGTCGGGCGGAACGGGGGCGCCGGTGGCGATCCGTACGGCGGTGCCGTCGGGCAGCGCGGTGCCGGGGCCGCGCCCGGCGAGGAGCCCCGCCCCGGCCCCGAACGCCCAGGGCCCCGGCCCGGCGACCGCCCAGCCGTCCATGGCCGAGGTGTCGAAGGACGGCAGATCGGTGAGCGCGCCGAGCGGCTCGGCCAGCACATGCCCGAGCGCGCGGTCGAGCGGCAAACGGATCGCCGCGAGCGGAGCCGCCCGCCCGGCCCGCGCCGCGACCGCCCGCGCCCGGTCCCAGGAGAGGGGCGGGCGTGAGAGCGGAGGCGGGGCGCCGGTCGGGGTGGGGCCGCCCGGGGCGGCGCTGTTGGCACTGTTGGTGCTGTTGGCGCTGTTGGCGCTGTTCAGGGTGGAGTGGGGGCTGCCGGTGGGGGCGTCGTTCGCGTCACCGTGCGGGCCGCCGACGGAGGCGTTCCGTCGGCGGTCGGGGTCCCGGCCCGGGCCGGATCGCGCCCCGCCGACCAGGGCCAGCGCCTGCTCGACGGCCCGCTCCGCCTCCGCCTCCGCATGTGCGAGTTCGTCCGGGTCAGGGCGGGAGCGACCGGGTCCGACCGGGTCGGGGCCGGTCATGGGGTCCCGGTCCCTTCGCGCCCCGCGTCGGGCTTCGTCTCCGCGTCCGCTTCCGCGTTCGTCTCAGCTTTCGTCTCCGCGTTCGCTTCTGCTTCCCAGCGCAGGGCCAGGGCGGTGGCCTTGCGAGCGGCCTCCGTGACCGCTGCCGCGGCCTCGTCGGGACCCGCGCCCGCGCTCGCCCTGGCCGCCGCGTACCCGACCAGGAAGGTCGTGAGCGGTGCGGCGGGGCGGGCCACTCCGTGCGCGGCGTCACGGGCGAGGTCGAGCAGGACACCGGTGTCGACGTCGAGTTCGATTCCCAGTTCGTTCTTGACCGAGGTGATCCATTCGTCCAGCACGGCCCCATGCTCCCTGATCCGGGCTCTGGCGGCCGCGATGTCGCCCCAAGTGTCGCAATCGAACGCGGCGTCGGGGCCCGCGTCGACCCGGGCGAGATCGAGCTCCGCCGTCAGGAGCCGGAGCGGCAGCCCGGCGAGCCCCCCGTACTCGGTGGCGAGCAGGGCCAGCTCCCGGCGGAGCGGCTCGGCGCGGTAGGCGGCCACCAGCGGCTGGTCACGCCCGCCGGGGTCGGTGCACAGGGCCCCTTCCCGGCCGGGCTGTCCGGCCGCGGCGAGCAGCGCGTCGACCGTCCCCGCGCCGAGGAACGGAAGGTCGGCGGAGAGGACGAGAACGCGCTCCGCCGTCGTCAGCCGCAGCCCCGCCCCCAGCGCCGCCAACGGGCCGCCGCCCCCGGGCACTTCCCGGGTCCAGAGCACCGGTCTGGCGGTGGCGCGACGACCGCCCACCACGACGGTGAGCGCCGCGCCGGCGCAGGCCGCGAGCACCCGGTCGAGCAGCGCCCGGCCGCCCACCCGGACTCCTGGCTTGTCGGCGCCGCCGAGCCGCTTCGCGGCCCCGCCGGCAAGGACGATCACGTCATAGGCGGTCATACGTCGAGTATGGGCGGCGGCCCGGAGCGACACCCCCGCCGGGGTGGCCGGAAGGCCCGGCCCCGGAAGGGTGCGTCCGGCGGGGCGCCGGCCGGCCGGCTACAGGGTGCGCAGCAGCACCGCCGGCTGCTCCACGCAGTCCGCCACATACCGGAGGAAGCCGCCCGCGGTTCCGCCGTCGCACACCCGGTGGTCGAAGGTGAGGGACAGCTGGACGACCTGACGTACGGCCAGTTCGCCCTGGTGCACCCACGGCTTGGGCATGATCCGGCCGACGCCGAGCATCGCCGCTTCCGGGTGGTTGATGATCGGCGTCGAACCGTCGACCCCGAACACCCCGTAGTTGTTCAGCGTGAACGTGCCTCCGGTCAGCTGGGCCGGGCTCAGCTTCCCGGTCCGCGCCAGCTCGGTCAGCCGGGCGATCTCGGCCCCGATCGACTCGACGTCGCGGGTGTGCGCGTCCCGGACGACCGGAACGACGAGGCCCCGCTCGGTCTGGGCCGCGAACCCGAGGTGCACGCCGGGCAGCCGGACGATCTCCCGGGCCTCCGTGTCCACGGTGGAGTTGAGCTCGGGGAACCGGGCCAGCGCCGCCGTGCAGATCCTCGCCAGCAGGGCCAGGACCGACACCTTCGGCCCGGCGGACGGGCCCGTGGCGGCGTTCATCGCGGCCCTGACCGCCATCAGTTCGGTGGCGTCCGCGTCGACCCAGCAGGTGGCGTCCGGGATCTCGGTCCGGCTCCGCGACAGCTTGTCGGCGACCGCTCCGCGCACCCCGCGCAGCGGGATCCGTTCGGCGGCCGGAGCAGCCGGGGGAGGGGGAGCCGCAGGCGCCTGGGCCGGTGCCTGTGTCGGTGCCTTGGTCGGTGCCTTGGTCGGCGCCTGGGCCACACGTGCCGTCGCCGCCGCGGTCTCCTCCGCCTGCCGGATCGCACCGTCGACGTCGGCACGCAGGATGAGCCCCTCGGGACCCGAACCCGCCAGCCGCCGCAGATCGATGTCGTGCTGCCGGGCCAGCCGGCGTACCAGCGGAGAGACCACCGGCACGGGCTCCTGCCCGTTCATCACAGCGACAGCCGCGGCCACGGGAGCGGTCTCGGTGGCACCGGTCGCGGGAGCCGTGGCGGACGCCGCCGGGGCGAGCGCGAGCTCGTCGGCCCCCGGGGCGTCGGGCACCGGGGCGTCGGGCACCGGGGCGTCGGGCACCGGGGTCCGGGCGACCGTCCGGTCGAGTCGGTCCGGCCGGATGCGCCGACGCCGCGCGGCGGGAGCGCCCGTCCCGTACCCCACGAGCACGTTCCCCGAGCCGCCCGAGGACGCCGTGCCGGAGGCGGTGGAGGCGGTGGAGCCGGTGGAGGTGGTGGGGCGGGTGGAGGCGGTGGAGGACGGGGCGGAGGACAGGGACGCCCCGGAGAGATCCAGCCCCTCCGGCGCTCCGACGGCGACCGTCAGCAGCGGTGCGCCGACAGGAAGTTCCGTGCCCTCCTCGCCGAACCGCGCCGTCACCACGCCCTCGTAGGGGCAGGGCACCTCCACCATGGCCTTGGCCGTCTCGACCTCGACGACGGGCTGGTCGATGGCGACGACGTCGCCGACCTCCACCAGCCAGCGGACGATCTCCGCCTCGGTCAGTCCCTCACCGAGGTCCGGCAGCTTGAATTCGAGCACCTTGGCCATCAGCTGTCCGCCTCCCACTGCAACCGGGCCACCGCGTCGAGCACCCGGTCCACTCCCGGCAGATGGTGCCGCTCCAGCATGGGCGGCGGGTAGGGGATGTCGAACCCGGCCACCCGCAGCACCGGAGCCTCCAGATGGTGGAAGCACCGCTCGGTGATCCGGGCCGCGATCTCACCGCCGGGCCCGCCGAATCCGGGGGACTCATGGACGACGACCGCTCGCCCGGTGCGCCGTACCGACGCGGCCACCGTCTCGTCGTCGAACGGCACCAGCGAGCGCAGGTCCACCACTTCGAGGTCCCAGCCCTCGGCGACCGCCGCCTCGGCGGCCTCCATGCAGACCGGCAGGGAGGGCCCGTACGTGATCAGCGTGGCGCTGCGCCCGGGACGGCGCACCACGGCCTTGCCGATCGGCTCGACCGCGGCGGGAGCCTCGGGCGACCAGTCGGCCTTGGACCAGTAGAGCCGCTTGGGCTCCAGGAAGATCACCGGGTCGTCCGAGGCGATCGACTCGCGCAGCAGCCCGTACGCGTCGTCGACCGTGGCCGGTGTGACGACGTGCAGGCCGGGGGTGGCCATGTAGTACGCCTCGGACGAGTCGCTGTGGTGCTCGACCCCGCCGATCCCGCCCCCGTACGGCACCCGCACGGTGATGGGCAGCGGCATGGCCCCGCCGGTGCGGTTGCGCATCTTCGCGACATGGCTCATCAACTGCTCGAACGCGGGGTAGGCGAACGCGTCGAACTGCATCTCCACCACGGGCCGCAGCCCGTACATCGCCATGCCGACAGCCGCGCCGAGGATGCCCGCCTCGGCCAGCGGGGTGTCGGTGCAACGGTCGTCGCCGAACTCCTTCGCCAGCCCGTCGGTGATCCGGAAGACCCCGCCGAGCGTGCCCACGTCCTCACCGAGCACATGAACGGTGGGGTCTTCTGCCATCGAGTCGCGGAGCGCGCGCCCGAGGGCCTGCGCCATCGTGGCCGGTTTCGCCTTCGTCCGACGTCCGTCGGCCGTCACTGCCGCGGTCGTCATCGTCCCGCCTCCGCGTCGTGCTCGTCGTGGTCCTGCTCGGCGTCCAGCTCGGCACGCAGGGCGGCGGCCTGCTCCCGGAGCTGGCTGGTCTGCTCGGCGTAGACATGGGTGAACAGGTCCATCGGGGCCAGCTCCGGATCCGCGTTCATCCGGTCGCGCAGGGCGGCGGCCATGCGTTCCGCGGCCTCCGTCGCCTGCGCGATGCCCTCGTCGTCCAGCAGCCCGCGCCCCGTCAGCTCACGCTCCAGCAGCCGCACCGGGTCGTGCGCCTTCCATGCCTCGACCTCGCTGTCGCCCCGGTAGCGGGTGGCGTCGTCGGCGTTCGTGTGGGCTTCCATGCGGTAGGTGACGGCCTCGACGAGGGTCGGGCCCTCGCCGCGCCGGGCCCGTGCCACGGCCTCGCCGAGGACCTGGTGCACCGCGGCGGCGTCGTTGCCGTCGACGAGGCGCCCCGGCATCCCGTAGCCGACGGCCTTGTGGGCGAGGGAGGGGGCAGCGGTCTGCTTGGCCAGCGGAACGGAGATCGCGAAGCCGTTGTTCTGGACGAAGAAGACGACCGGGGCCTTCCAGACGGCCGCGAAATTCAGCGCCTCGTGGAAGTCGCCCTCGCTGGTGCCGCCGTCGCCGACCATGGCGAGCGCCACCACGTCGTCGCCCTTGAGCCGGGCGGCGTGCGCCAGCCCCACGGCGTGCGGGAGCTGCGTGGCCAGGGGCGTGCACAGCGGGGCGATGCGGTGCTCGCGGGGGTCGTAGCCGGTGTGCCGGTCTCCCCGCAGCAGGGTCAGCGCCTCCACCGGGTCAAGGCCGCGCGCGACAGCGGCCAGCGTGTCGCGGTAGCTGGGGAAGAGCCAGTCGCGCTCCTCCAGGACCAGGGCCGCGGCGATCTCGCACGCCTCCTGGCCGGTGCTCGACGGATAGACCGCCAGCCGGCCCTGTTTCGTCAGCGCGGTGGCCTGGGCGTTGTAGCGGCGCCCGCGGACCAGCTCGGCGTGGAGCCGGAGCAACAGCTCGGGGTCGACGTCGGCGACCGCGTCCGTACCGAGCACCCGGTAGGGCTCCGGGTCCGGGAGCAGCGGGGCGGGGTCGGTGATCGGCTTCCAGGCCGGGGGCGGCGTGGGCCGGTAGGCGGCCGCGCCGGGCAGCTCTTGGACCGTCATGAGAAGCACCTCCTGGCATCGAGGGAGATCGGGGGGTGGTCGATCGGGGGTCGACAAGGAGCGAGATGTCGAGGGGTGGGCGGGGCACGGATGTGGTGTGCCTCACCTACCGATTGTTCGGTCGCGAGGGCATTTTGGCTACAGGCGCCGCCAGCCTGTGGACAAACGGTTCTCCACAGCCTGGGATAGGAACAGGTCGTCCACAACAGGGAGGCGCGGGCCGATGGCAGCTGAACAAATGGCCGACAGGGGCGAGGAGCCGCGCCAGGCGGCGCCCGCGGCCGCACCGCCGACCGCACCCTCCGCCACGCCGCCGACCGCATCCGCGGCCGTACCGGGGGCCTCGTCCGCGGTCGTCCCGTCGACCGCGTCTGCCGGCCCGGTGGCGGAGCCCCCGGTTCCGCCCGCGCGGCCGCTGGACGCCATCGACCGCGACATCCTGCGCATCCTCCAGACGGACGGACGCGCGTCGATACGTTCCGTGGCCGAACGGGTCCACGTCTCGCGCGCCAACGCCTACGCCCGGATCAACCGGCTCGTCGAGGACGGCGTGATCCGCGGGTTCGGCGCCCGGGTCGACCACGAGCGGGCGGGCCAGGGGGCGTCCGCGTACATCACGCTCAAGATCGTGCAGAACTCCTGGCGCACCGTGCGCGAGCAGCTTCAGGCGCTGCCGGGGGCCACGCACATCGCCCTGGTCAGCGGCGACTTCGACGTACTGCTCCTGGTGCACACGCCGGACAACCGGGCGCTGCGGGAGCTGGTCCTCACCCGGATCCAGTCCATCCCCGAGGTGCTCTCGACGCGCACCCTGCTGGTGTTCGAGGAGACGGACCTCGGACCGCGCCCGGACCGGCCGGCCGAGCTCGCCTGACCGCGAAGCCGGCCCACTCGCCTGACCGCGAAGGGCGGGCTCAGCGTCCGTTCGCCCGCAGCCCCTCGAAGGCCAGCTGGACGATGGTGTCCGCGAGCTGCTCCTCCCCCGGGAAACCGCCCGGCTGCGGGCGGTACCACTCGACCAGCGAGTTCACCATGCCGAACAGCAGCCGGGTCGCCAGCCGTATGTCCACGTCCGCCCGGAGGTCGCCCTCGGCGACCGCCGCCTGGAGCAGCTCCGACACCCGCTGGTCGAACTCGCGGCGCCGCTCCAGCGCCCAGCGCTCCGTCTTCGTGTTGCCGCGCACGCGCAGCAGCAGGGTGACGTAGGGGACCTCGGCCATCAGCAGGTCGACCGTCCGGCGCGTGACGTACTCGACCCGCTCGACCGCGCGCCCGCGCTGCGCCCCCGGCTCGTCGAGAATGGCGAAAAGCCCGTCGAGCGCCCGGCTCACGGCCCGGCGCAGCAGTTCCTCCTTACCCGCCACATGGTGGTAGATGGAGGATTTCGAGATGCCCGCCGCCCGGGAGAGGTGCTCCATGGAGGTGCCGTCGTAGCCGCGCTCGTTGAAGACACGGACGGCGACGGTGAGCAGGGTCTCCGGTGTGTACGTGTCCCGCTTGGCCGTGGTCATGTCCGCGATCCTCCCCCATGAGGGATCGTCCCCGCACAGTCGGGGACCGTCGAAGTTGTCCACAGGTTCCCCAGGACCTCTTGTCCCGACCGATCGTTCGGTTACTCTGACTCCGTCCGTACGTCCCCGCCCGGCTCGATGAGGAGTTGGTCCGCCATGGCCGCCGTGCTCACCCCCCAGCAGCTGTCCGAGACCCACCGGCCCACGCTCGACCAGTCCCTCGACACGATCGGTACCCGCGCGTACTGGTCGCCGCACCCCGAGCACCCGAAGGCCTACGGGGAGGGCGGCGCCCCGGGCAGTCTCGGCGCGGCCGAGGGCAAGGCCGCTTTCGACGCCGTCCTGAACACCCGTCTCGACCTGGGGCAGCCCGGCACCGACGGCTGGACCGGCGGCGAGGTCTCGCCGTACGGGCCGGAGCTCGGCGTCGAGTATCCGCACGCCGACCTGGACGTCCTGCTTCCGGCGATGAAGGCCGGCACGGCCGCCTGGCGGGCGGCCGGACCGGAGAACCGGGCCCTGGTCTGTCTGGAGATCCTTTCGCGGATCAGCGCCCGCACCCACGAGCTGGCCCACGCCGTGATGCACACGAGCGGCCAGGCCTTCATGATGGCGTTCCAGGCGGGCGGCCCGCACGCCCAGGACCGTGGCCTGGAGGCCGTGGCGTACGCCTACCGGGAGCAGGTCCGCACCCCGGAGACCGCCGACTGGTCCAAGCCGCAGGGCAAGCGCGATCCGCTGAAGCTGCACAAGTCGTTCATCACATCCGGCCGCGGCATCGCGCTGCTCGTCGGCTGCAACACGTTCCCCACGTGGAACGGCTATCCCGGCCTCTTCGCCTCCCTCGCCACCGGCAACCCGGTGCTGGTCAAGCCGCACCCGCGCGCCGTGCTTCCGCTGGCCCTCACGGTGTCCATCGCCCGCGAGGTGCTGAGCGAGGCGGGCTTCGACCCGAATCTGGTCGCGCTGGCCGCCGAGCGGCCCGGCGAGGGCATCGCCAAGACCCTCGCGGTCCGCCCCGAGATCCGGATCATCGACTACACCGGCTCCACCGCCTTCGGCGACTGGCTGGAGGAGAACGCCCGCCAGGCCCAGGTCTACACGGAGAAGGCCGGCGTCAACACGATCGTCGTCGACTCCACCGACGACTACCGGGGCATGCTCGCCAACCTGGCTTTCTCCCTCTCGCTGTACAGCGGCCAGATGTGCACCACCCCGCAGAACCTGCTGATCCCCCGGGACGGCATCGCCACCGACGACGGCGCCAAGTCCTACGACGACGTGGTCGCCGACATCGCGGCCGCCGTCACCGGACTGCTCGGAGACGACGCGCGCGCGTCCGCCCTGCTCGGCGCGCTGGTCAACCCGGACGTCAGGGCCCGGGTGGAGGCCGCCGGTGAGCTGGGCGAGGTGGCCCTCCCCTCGCGTACGGTCGCGAACGCCGAATTCCCCGACGCGGTCGTCCGTACGCCGGTCGTCGTGAAGTTCGACGGCACCAAGACCGACGACGGCGCGGCCTACCTCTCGGAGTGCTTCGGGCCGGTCTCCTTCGCCGTCGCCGTCGAGTCGACGACCGCCGCCCTGGACCTGCTCCGCCGGACGATCCGCGACAAGGGGGCGATGACGGTCGGCGCCTACACCACGTCCCCCGAGGTGGAGCGTGCCATCGAGGAGGTCTGCCTCGACGAGTCGGCCCAGCTCTCGCTGAACCTGACCGGCGGGGTCTACGTCAACCAGACCGCGGCCTTCTCCGACTTCCACGGCTCCGGTGGCAACCCCGCAGCGAACGCGGCGCTGTGCGACGGAGCCTTCGTCGCCAACCGCTTCCGCGTGGTGGAGGTGCGCCGCCAGGCGTGACTAGAGGTTCCCTCGCGGGTCCGGAACGTCGGCGTGGCGCTGCACCCACGCGTGCATCGCGATGGCCGCGGCGGCGCCCGCGTTGATGGACCGGGTCGAGCCGAACTGCGCGATCGAGCACACCATGGAGGCGTGCTCACGCGCTTCCTCGGTCAGACCCGGCCCCTCCTGACCGAAGAGCAGGACGCAGCGGCGCGGCAGCTCGGTGCGCTCCAGCGGTACGGCGCCGGGGAGGTTGTCGATCCCGATGATCGGCAGCCTCTCGGCCGCCGCCCACGCGGTCAGGTCCGCCGTGTCGGGGTGGTGGCGCACATGCTGGTAGCGGTCGGTGACCATGGCCCCGCGCCGGTTCCAGCGCCGACGGCCCACGATGTGGATCTCCTTGGCCAGGAAGGCGTTGGCGGTCCGCACCACGGAGCCGATGTTGAAGTCGTGGCCCCAGTTCTCCACGGCGACGTGGAAGTCGTGCCGCCGCAGATCGAGATCGGCGACGATCGCCTCCCGCGTCCAGTAGCGGTACGCGTCACCGACGTTGCGCCGGTCGCCCTGGGCCAGCAGCTCGGGGTCGTAGCGCTCGCCCTCGGGCCAGGGCAGCGGGTGCGGCCCGACACCGACCGGCTGGCCGTAGCCGTCGTCGTACTGGAGGGGTTCCTCCTGAGGAGGCCCCGCCGGGGAGTCTCCCGCCGGGCGGGGTTCCGCCGCTGTCGGGGTCTGCTGGGTTCTGCCGGTCTCACTGCTCACCCGACGAGCGTATGGCCCCCGCCGCCACCCTGGAGCCGAGGCTCCTCCGTACCGCCCCGGCCGTCCTCCACCGGCCCGGCCTCCGCCGGGCCCGCGGGGTCGTGCGCCGCGTCGACGGTTCCGGGCTTCCCCGGTGTGCGCGACCGGCCGGGCAGCCCGGAGAGCAGCCGCCGCCCGCCGATCGTGGCGCGCGCTCCCAGCCACATGAGGAAGGCCGTCGGCAGGAACACGGCGTCGGCCGCGATCATCGCCATGGAGAAGAACGGCAGCCCCAGGAGCAGGGCGATGCCCGCGTGCTCGCAGATCATCACGACCAGCAGGACGTTCTTGACGCGCCGGTTGAACAGCGTGAACGGAAAGGCGACCTGCACGATGACCGTGCCGTACGTCAGCACCATCACCATCAGCCCGCTGGCGCCCAGGATGTCCGAGAGGGCGGGCCACGGGGTGAAGTAGTCGAGGTTGAGCGGGTAGTAGAGCGCCGTGCCGTCCTGCCAGCGCGATCCCTGGATCTTGTACCAGCCGGCGGTCGCGTAGATCAGGCAGACCTCGGCCATGATCACGGTGAGCGTGGCGTTGTGCACGAGGTTGGCCAGCACATCGAGCAGGGTGCGCGGCTCGCCGTGCGGCAGGTAGCGGTTCACGGCCCACCAGGCGGCGGCGGAGAGCCAGATCGTCCACAGCAGGGTGGGGAGCCACCAGGTGCCGCCGAGACCGCCCATCAGCGTGGCCGCCACGAGGACGGGGCCGAGGAGCACCCAGAGCACCGGGCCCACGATGTCCCGCAGGGGCGGCAGCCCCGCCGCCGCACGCTGCGCGGCGCGCGCCGCGCGCCGCGCGTCCAGCGACCAGACCTGAGCACAGCGCGTCAGCACCAGGTAGATCGCCATGAGGTGGACGACGTTGTCGCCGCCGTCGCCCATGAAGATGCTGCGGTTCTGCACGGAGAGCACGCCGACCATGAAGAGGACGGACATGGTCCGCGTCCGCCACCCGAGCAGCAGCGCCGCAGCGGACAGCAGAGTGAGGGCGTACACGGCCTCGAACCAGACCGTGCTGTCCGTCCACATCAGGACGGAGAAGGCCTCGTTGCCGTTGGTGAGCTGGCGGGCCAGGTCCCAGTGCCACGGGCTGTCCGGGCCGTACAGCTCATGGCGGTTCGGCAGCTCGCGCAGCAGGAAGAAGAGGTAGGTGGCGGCGAAGCCGATCCGGACGACGGCGCTCTGGTACGGACCGAGGGCCGAGGCGGTGACGCGCTGGAGGGCACGGGCGGGGCCACCGCTGGGGCCGCTGGGGCCGCCGGCGCCGGCGGCCCCAGCGGTGGCCCCGGGAGGGGGGGCGGCCGGGCGGGGAGCCGGGGGCTGTGCGCCCGCGTTCTGGGGGCCGACGTTCAGCGTGCCGGCGTTCTGTGGGCCCGCGTTCTGGGGGCCGGCGGGCGAGGGGACGGTCACCGGTTCTCCTCCACGCCGCGCGCCTCGTCCCGGTCCTGGTCCGCGTCACGCTCGGGAAGATCGTCCGGCGTCACGGTCCACCAGGGGAGTACCCGGTAGACGGGCCGGGTGCTGATCTTCTCGTTGCTCCACGGGGGCGGGGCGATGGAGCTGGTGGCGGAACGGAGCTGGATGCGCTCGATCGTGCCGCCGTAGTCACGCTCGCTCAGCCGCAGCATCGTGATGCGCCGCACGTAGCGCTCGGAGAGATCCCCGCGCAGACCGTTGGGGCGGTTCTCGCTGTCGTGGGAATTGACGTAAAAGTCCCAGCCCCGGCGGAGCTCGTTCTGGTCCACGTGGCTGGGGAAGAGGTTGCCGCGTATCTGTTCGCCGTCCTCGTGCGTCAGGTTCATCCACCTGGTCGTACGGCGGCCGTCGGCCCCGGCCCCCACCACTTCGGCGCGCACGTGGACGGCGACGTTCTGCTGGAGCGGGTTGGGAGCGAAGAGCTTCCAGTTCTGCTCGAACTCCGGGTAGATCCAGCGGTCGATCGTCTTCCCGTGCTGTTTGGACAGCGTGTTGGACGGGGCGACGTGCAGGAACACCATGGCCACCTGTGTGCAGGCGAGCAGCCCGATCAAGGACAGCGCCAGAGCCGCGACCACCTGGTAGGGGAAGGAGAGCCCGGCTATGCCCCGGCCGGTGGCCGAGGGATCCGCGGGATCCGGTACAGGCACCGGGACCGGCGCCAGGGGCGTCGGCGGGGGCGTCGGCGGTATGGCTTCGGGGGTGTCCCGCGCTTCCGCCGGCCGGTTCAACGCCTGCGGCCAGACGTCCTTCCCCCCGCCCGCAGAGCTCCTGTCGTGGTCCGAATCCATCCCGCCCCGATCGCCG
The DNA here is from genome assembly GCF_040638385.1 of Streptomyces sp. NPDC026589. Lineage (NCBI taxonomy): Bacteria > Bacillati > Actinomycetota > Actinomycetes > Kitasatosporales > Streptomycetaceae > Streptomyces > Streptomyces sp. NPDC026589. The sequence goes on along the minus strand of NZ_JBEZYG010000016.1, from coordinate 24,156 downwards.
TCGATCACCACTCAGTTATCCACAGGGTTGACACCCTACGGGCCTCCGACTCACCATTGAAGTCAAGGAACCGAACGATCGGTCGGTAGGGAGCCCGGGATGGCGGCAGTGACTGCGGACCAGACGACGCAGAAGACGCTCGGCATGGAGGACGCGGTGGACGCGGACCGCATCGCGGCTTTCGACGCGGCCGTGGCGGCGGACGAGCGGATCGAGCCGCGCGACTGGATGCCCGACGCCTACCGGGCGACGCTGGTGCGCCAGATGGCCCAGCACGCCCACTCGGAGATCATCGGCATGCAGCCCGAGGCCAACTGGATCACCCGGGCGCCCTCGCTGCGCCGCAAGGCGATCCTCATGGCCAAGGTGCAGGACGAGGCGGGCCACGGCCTGTATCTCTACAGCGCCGCCGAGACCCTGGGCACCAGCCGCGAGGAGCTGCTCGACAAGCTCCACGCGGGCCGCCAGCGCTATTCGTCGATCTTCAACTACCCCACGCTGACGTGGGCCGACGTCGGCGCCATCGGCTGGCTGGTGGACGGGGCGGCGATCACCAACCAGGTGCCGCTCTGCCGCTGCTCCTACGGCCCCTACGCCCGCGCGATGGTCCGCATCTGCAAGGAGGAGTCCTTCCACCAGCGCCAGGGGTACGAGCTGCTGCTCGCCCTCAGCCGCGGCACCGAGGCCCAGCACGCCATGGCCCAGGACGCGGTGAATCGCTGGTGGTGGCCCTCTCTGATGATGTTCGGCCCGCCCGACGACGCCTCGTCGCACTCCGAGCAGTCCATGGCCTGGAAGATCAAGCGGCACTCCAACGACGAGCTGCGCCGACGCTTCGTGGACATCTGCGTTCCCCAGGCCGAAGCGCTGGGCCTGGAGCTCCCCGACCCCGACATCCGGTGGAACGAGGAGCTCGGTCGGCACGAGTTCGGTGCGATCGACTGGGCCGAGTTCCAGGCGGTCCTCAAGGGCAACGGCCCCTGCAACGAACAGCGGATCACCCAGCGACGCAGGGCCCACGAGGAGGGCGCCTGGGTCCGCGACGCGGCAGCGGCGTACGCCGCCAAGCACGCCCCGGCGCAGCCATCACCCCGGACATCGGCACAACACAGCGCGCCCGCGCACCACGTGGAGGAGACGGCATGAGCAGCTCGACCGACTGGCCTCTGTGGGAGGTCTTCGTGCGCTCGCGCCGCGGACTGTCCCACACCCATGCGGGCAGTCTGCACGCGCCGGACGCCGAGATGGCCCTGCGCAACGCCCGCGACCTCTACACCCGCCGCTCGGAAGGCGTCTCGATCTGGGTGGTCCCGTCCACCGGGATCACCGCCTCCTCCCCCGACGAGAAGGACTCCTTCTTCGAGCCGGCCGGCGACAAGCCCTACCGCCACCCGACCTTCTACGAGATCCCGGACGGGGTGAAGCACCTGTGAGCGCCGCCCTCGCCCTCGGCGACGACGCGCTGGTGCTCTCGCACCGGCTGGGAGAGTGGGCAGGCCACGCCCCCGTGCTGGAGGAGGAGGTGGCCCTCGCCAACATCGCCCTCGATCTGCTGGGACAGGCCCGGGTGCTGCTCTCGCTCGTCGGCGACGAGGACGAGCTCGCCTACCTCCGCGAGGAACGGGCCTTCCGCAACCTCCAGCTGGTCGAGCAGCCGAACGGGGACTTCGCGCACACCATCGCCCGGCAGCTCTACTTCTCGGTCTACCAGCACTTGCTGTACGAGCGACTGGCGGCCGGGGACAGCGAGTTCACCGGACTCGCGGCCAAGGCCGTCAAGGAGGTGGCCTACCACCGCGACCACGCCGAGCAGTGGGTCCTGAGGCTCGGCGACGGCACCGAGGAGAGCCACGACCGGATGCGGAGCGGCCTGGACGCGCTGTGGCGGTTCACCGGGGAGATGTTCCAGCCGGTCGAGGGGCTCGACTCCCCGGGCTCCGGTGTCGACTGGCAGACGCTGGAGGCCGGTTGGCTCGCCGCCGTCACCGATGTCATCGAACGGGCGGGTCTGACCCTCCCGGCGGGCCCGCGGTCCGGTGGCTGGGCGGTCGGAGCGGGCCGGCAGGGCCTGCACACCGAGCCGTTCGGCCGCATGATCGCCGAGATGCAGCACCTGCACCGCAGCCATCCGGGGGCGTCATGGTGACCGACACCCGGCTGGAGGCGGAGCTGCGCGACCTCGCCGGCTCCGTGCCCGACCCCGAACTGCCGGTGCTGACCCTGGCGGAGCTCGGCGTCCTGCGGGACGTACGCCTGGACGGACCGGGCCGGGTGACCGTACAGCTCACTCCGACCTACACCGGCTGCCCGGCGATCGAGTCGATGTCCGCCGATATCGAGCGGGTGCTCCACGACCACGGCGTACCGGACGTCTCCGTGGTCACCGTCCTGGCGCCGGCCTGGTCGACGGACGACATCAGCGCCGAAGGACGCCGCAAGCTGGCCGAGTTCGGCATCGCCCCGCCGCGCGCCCAGGGCCCCGACGGCCCCGTGCCGCTGACGCTCTCGGTGCGCTGCCCGCACTGCGGTTCCACGGACACGGAACTGCTCAGCCGGTTCTCCTCCACGGCGTGCAAGGCCCTGCGCCGCTGCGTCGACTGCCGTGAACCGTTCGACCACTTCAAGGAGTTGTAGATGTTTCATCCGCTCCGGGTCAGCGCGATCGAACGGATCACGGACGACGCGGTGGCCGTGACGCTCGCCGTGCCGGCCGAGCTGCGCGAGACCTTCCGCCACACCCCCGGCCAGCATCTGAACGTGCGCTACACCGTGGACGGCCAGGAGATCCGCCGTTCGTACTCGATCTGCGCACCGGCCACCGAACAGCCCGGCGAACCGGTCCTGCGGGTGGGCATCCGCCGGGTCGACGGCGGGGCGTTCTCCACGTACGCCCTGAAGGAGCTGGCCGTCGGGGACCGGGTGGAGGCCATGCCTCCGATGGGCCGCTTCGTCCTGAAGCCACGTCCCGGTCTGTTCGCGGCGGTGGTCGGCGGCAGCGGCATCACCCCGGTGCTGTCCATGGCGGCCACCCTGCTCGACCGGGAACCGACGGCCCGGTTCTGCCTGATCCGCAGCGACCGCACAGCGGCCTCGACGATGTTCCTCGACGAGGTGGCCGACCTCAAGGACCGGTATCCGGACCGCTTCCAGCTGGTCACCGCGCTCTCCCGGGAGGAGCAGTCGGCCGGGCTCCCCTCCGGGCGGCTGGACGCCGAACGGCTCACCGGCCTGCTGCCCGCCGTGCTTCCGGTGACGGAGGTGGACGGCTGGTTCCTGTGCGGGCCGCTCGGTCTCGTACGGGGCACGGAGAAGGCCCTGAAAGCCCTCGGCGTCGACCGCTCCCGGATCCACCAGGAGATCTTCCACGTCGACGAGGGCCCCACCGACGTGGCGGTCGTCAAGGTCGCCGCCCCGTCCGACGCCGTGCTGACGGCCACCCTCCACGGCCGCTCGGGCAGCTGGCCCGTACAGGACACCGAATCCCTGCTGGAGACGGTGCTGCGAAGCCGCTCGGACGCTCCGTACGCCTGCAAGGGAGGGGTGTGCGGGACCTGCCGGGCCTTCCTCGTCTCGGGCGAGGTCCGGATGGACCGCAACTTCGCGCTGGAACCGGAGGAGACCGGGGCGGGCTTCGTGCTGGCCTGTCAGTCGCATCCGCTCACCCCGGAGGTGGAGTTGGACTTCGACCGCTGAGGTCGCTGGGGCCACTGGGTCGCTGGGGTTGTGAGGTTGTTGAGGCGACTGAGGCCACTGAGGCGACCGGGATCGCTGAGGCCACCGGGATCGCTGAGGCCACCGGGATCGCTGAGGCCACCGGCATCGCCGACGCCGCTGACGCCGCCGAGGCCCTCCGGTGCCGTGGGGGCGCTGACGCGCCCCCGCACTGTTCCCTTCCTCTAGAACCTGTTCTATCTTGACGATCCGTCAGGTCGTGCACGGTTAGCGGGAGGCCGGGACAGTGGACTTCACCTTCACCGAGGAACAGCAGGCGGCCGTCGAGGCGGCCAGGGCGGTCTTCTCGGACGTCGCACCCGACCGCGCTCCCAGCCCCGCCCTGACCCCGGGCGCCGTGGCGGAGGACATCGACCGACAGCTGTGGAACGAGCTGGCGCGCACGGATCTGCTCGGTCTCACCCTGTCGCCGGACCACGGAGGCGCGGGCCTCGACCCGATCGCGCTCTGCCTGGTCCTGCGGGAGTCGGCGAAGGTGCTGGCCAGGGTCCCGCTGCTGGAGAGCTGTGCGGTGGCCATGGCGGTCCAGCGGTACGGCGGGAGCGCCCTCGCGGCGGAGCTGCTGCCACCGGCAGGCCGGGGTGAACTGATCCTGACCGTCGGCGCCAACGGGCGCAGCGGTCACGATCCCGCCGAACTCGCCGTCGCCGCACGGCCGTACGGGGAAAACGGCGAGAACGAAGAAATCCGCGGGGGGTCGGCGTCGGCAAGCGGCTCCGGCTGGGTGCTCGACGGGGTGCAGTCCGCGGTTCCCTGGGCCCAGGTGGCCGACTGGATCGCCATCCCCGCGCACACCGCGGCCGGCCGGCCGGTCCTGGCCCTCGTGCCCCGTACCCGCGACGGCGTCACCCTGGCGGACCAGGTCTCCACCAACGGTGAGCGGCTGGCCGAGGTCCGGCTCGACTCCGTGCGGGTGACGGACCGCGAGCTGATCGACGTCCCGGGCTGCTGGGAGTGGCTGCGGTCCCTGCTCACCACGGGAACCTGCGCGCTCGCGCTCGGGCTGGGCGAGCGGGTGCTCGCGATGACCGCCGCATACACCGGCGAGCGCGAGCAGTTCGGATTCCCGGTCGCCACGTTCCAGGCGGTGGCCGTCCAGACAGCCGATCGGTACATCGATCTGCGGGCGATGGAGGCGACGCTCTGGCAGGCCGCCTGGCGGATCTCGGCCGACGCCGGGGGGCCGCTGCCCACAGTGGGCGATGTCGCCGTGGCGAAGATCTGGGCCTCCGACGGCGTCCGCCGCGTCGTGCAGACCGCACAGCACCTGCACGGCGGCTTCGGCGCGGACACCGACTACCCACTGCACCGCTTCCACGCCTGGGCGAAACAGATCGAGCTCTCCCTGGGCCCGGCCGCGGCCCATGAGGAGGCCTTGGGTGACCTGTTGGCCGCCCACCCGCTCGGCTGACCGACAGCACCGACAGCACCGACCAAGCCCGCCCAGGCCCGCCCGGATTCAGAGGACGAAGGCGGGCGTCCCGTTGTCCGTGACCATCGGGCGTCCGGCGCCGTCCCAGGCCTGCATGCCGCCGTCGATGTTCACGGCGTCGATGCCCTGCTGGACCAGGTACTGGGTGACCTGGGCCGACCGGCCGCCGACCCGGCACATCACATGGACGCGCCGGCCGTCCTCGGCGGACTCGGTCAGCTCGCCGAACCGGCCCACGAAGTCGCTCATCGGGATGTGCAGCGCGCCCTCGACGTGACCGGCCGCCCACTCGTCGTTCTCACGGACATCCAGGACGAAGCCGTCCGACGGCACCGCCGCGGCGTCCACCGAGGGCAGCGGGGCGAAGTTCATGGGTCATGCCTTCTCTCGTGCGGTCTTGGACCTCGTACACGCGGCCTCGTACTGGGGCCTCGTCCGTACGCGGCAGAGTCACCCGGAACGCTACTGCACCATCTCCGCGAGCTCGGCCTCGCGCCGGGACACCTCGCCCAGCAGTTGCTCCGCGATGTCCTCCAGCAGCTGATCCGGGTCGTCCGGGGCCATCCGGAGCATCGAGCCGATCGCGCCGTCCTCCAGCTCCTTGGCGAGCACCGTCAGCAGCTCCTTGCGCCGGCTGAGCCACTCCAGCCGGGCGTAGAGCTCCTCGCTCTCGCTCAGCGGGGCCAGGGGCTGCACCGGGCCTGCCGCCCACTCCGCCACGAGTTCCTTGAGGAGGTCGACGTCGCCGCGCCCGTAGGCGGCGTTCACCCGGGCGATGAACTCGTCCCGGCGCTGCCGTTCCGGCTCGTCCTGGGCGAGGTCCGGGTGCGCCTTGCGGGCCAGCTCCCGGTAGAGCTTGCGGGCCTCCTCGCTCGGCCTGACCCGCTTCGGCGGCCGGACCGCTTGTTCGGTGAGCATCGCCGCGGCCTCGGGGGAGAGCCCGTCGGTGTCCATCCAGTCGTGGAACAGCTCGTCGACCCCGGGCATCGGCATGACGACCGCCCGCGCCTCCCGCGCCTTGCGCTCGTCCTCCGGATCCCCTGTCCGGGCGGCCCGCGCCTCGGCGATCAGCGCGTCCAGCTCGTCGAGGCGGGTGTACATCGGACCGAGCTTCTGGTGGTGCAGCCGGGAGAAGTTCTCGACCTCCACCCGGAAGGTCTCCACCGCGATCTCGAACTCGATCAACGCCTGCTCGGCGACCTGTACCGCCCTGGCCAGCCGCGCCTCGGGGCGCGGCGCGGCGTCCTCGGGGCCGGTGGACTCCCCGGCAGCGGCGTCCGCGGGCCCGGAAGCGTCCGGCGCCCCCGGAGCGTCCTGCGCCCCTGGGGCATCCTCCGTTTCGGGGACGGGTCGGGGCGCGTCCGGCCGGTCGTTGTCCTGCCGGTCTTCATCGTTCCGGGTGGTCGGCACCCCGGCGGCTTCGTGGGTCACCCGTCCAGCGTATGGCCACGGCCCGGCGGCGCGGCACACACGGGGGCCCGGGCCTGGGCCCCACCCCGTCACGGGCAGAGCCCCACCGCTTCACGGACAGGGCACCGGCGCCTCGCGGGCCCGTCCCCATCGCGCCACCAACCCGTCATATACCGAACTCGGCGGCCAGCCTGCCCGCCTTGATCGCCCGCACCAGCTCGGCGTGATCCGCTTCCGTACGGTCGGCGTAGGTCACCGCGAAGGCGGCCACGGCCCCGTCGAGCTCGTCGTTCTTGCCGCAGTAGCCCGCCAGCAGGCGGGGGTCGGCGCTGTGCGCGTGCGCCCGCGCGAGCAGCGCGCCGGTCATCCGCCCGTAGTCGTCCACCTGGTCGGCGGCGAGCGCGGCGGGGTCCACGCTGCCCTTGCGGTTCCGGAACTGCCGGACCTGGAACTGCCTGCCGTCGACGTCCGCCCAGCCGAGCAGGATGTCGCTGACGACCTGCATCCGCTTCTGCCCGAGCACTACCCGGCGGCCCTCGTGCGCCACCTCCGGCACGTCGAAACCGACCGCGGGCAGATAGGGGGCGAGCACCGAGGGGCGCGCCTCCTTCACCTGGAGGACCAGCGGCTCGCCCCGGTGATCGAGCAGCAGCACCACGTACGACCGGGTCCCCACGCTGCCGGTGCCGACCACCCGGAACGCGACGTCGTGGATCGTGTACCGGGCCAGCAGCGGCACCCGGTCCTCGGAGACGGTGGAGAGATAGCCGCCGAGCCCGGCGGCCACGACAGCGGCCTCGGCGTCCGGGACCCGGCGCAGCACGGGCCGGGCGTCGACGAAGCGCCGGCCGCCGTCGGGGCACTCCTCGGTGGCGCGGGCGGCGAAGCGGGCGCTGGTGTTGTTGCGGGCCTTCTCCGAGACCCGCTCCAGGGTGCCGACCAGGTCACGCGCGTCCGTGTGCGAGACGAGCTCCTCGTCCGCGATCGCGTTCCAGGCGTCGAGGGCGGGCAGCCGGGCCAGCAGCCGCATCGTGCGCCGGTAGGCGCCGACGGCGTCGTGCGCGCCCCGGCGGCAGGTGTCCTCGTCGGCCCCGGCGGCCCGGCCGGCCAGCACCAGGGAGGTGGCGAGCCGCTTGAGGTCCCACTCCCACGGCCCGAAGACGGTCTCGTCGAAGTCGTTCAGGTCGATGACCAGGTTGCCGCGGGCATCGCCGTAGAGGCCGAAGTTGGCCGCGTGCGCGTCGCCGCAGAGCTGGGCGCCCACCCCGGTGACCGGGGTGCCCGTCAGATCGTGGGCCATCAGCCCGGCCGCGCCGCGCAGGAAGGCGAACGGCGTCGCCGCCATCCGGCCCACCCGTATCGGCGTCAGGCCCGGCACCCGGCCCCGGTTCGACTCCTCGACCGCCCGCACGGCGTCCGGCCGTCCCGGCGGCAGGACCAGCGAGGCGTGCGAGCTCCGCGGCACCCGGTCGCGGAGGGCCTTGCCGGCCGCCTTCGGTGAACTCCCGGCACCACGCCGGGCGAACCCGGGCACGACCGGAATGCGCGGGTCCTCGCCCGCGGTCGCCGCGACTTCCGCAGTCGCGTCGGTCCCCGTCGTTCCGGCAGTCCGCCGCTCAGGCCTCGTCGTCCCGGTTCCGCTCATGGAGCGTCGCCTCCCCCACCCTCGTACCGCTTCCGGCTGCCGGCCGTCGGACCGGTCAGCGGTCCTGTCCGCCAGCGACCGAGCACGACGGTACCGCCGGATGCCCGACGACACCCGCCGGGCCGGTGGACGGGCACCACGCGGGGAGGGCGGCCCGGTGGCCGGCAGTGGTGCGCCCGGGGCAGCCGGGTGAGGTCAGCAGCCGGTCCCGGAGCCGGCCACGTCGTCCCGCGTCGGATAGTCGTCCCGCGTCAGATAGGTGTCCGCCCACCGCCCCAGTTCCTTGAGCGCGGGCTCCATCGCGGCGCCCGCCTCGGTGAGCCGATACGCGACGCGCAGCGGCGGCCCCGCGTCAACCTCGCGGATCACCAGGCCGGCCGTGCCGAGTTCGGTCAACCGGTCCGAGAGCATGCGCTCGCTGATTCCGGGAATCGCCCGTCGCAGCTCGGCGAAGTGCACCGGTCGCTGGAGCAGCACCGAGACAATCTGGCCGGTCCAGCGCTTGCCGAACAACGCGAAGACGCGGCTGATCCCCCGGTCGACCCGCCGACAGGGCTGCTCGCCGTGATCCGCCATTCCCCCAGAATACTGGGCCACTCTTAGCGGCTTACCAAAGGTAAGTAGCCGCTCCGTGAACTCCGGCAGGGTCGGGGAGGCTCCAGGAGCACCGCGACCCTGTCGTATGATGATCATGAACAACCGGACGTTTCACGTGAAACACAGCACGCCCGGAGTCCATCAGGCGACGGCCCCTCCGGCCGCCACCCCCGCACCCGCGGGCTCCTCGTCGCCCTCGTCGCCGGCCCCCCCGGCCCGCGGGCCACGGCCGGCTCCACCACCCCGCAGACCTGGCCCGCCGGATCGGGAGCCCGTGTCGCTCGCGGGATCGGAACCCGCACCCTTGGCCTCCGCGGCGATCCTGGCCTCCTGCTCCTCACGCTCCGCCTTCTCGCGGGCCTGGGCCGCCAGATCCACCCGGCCCTCCGGCTTGATGTGGGCGATGACACCGGGGTGAGCGATCGACGGCAGGATGTGGCGCCACATCTCGGCCACCTGCTCGCGCAGATCGGCCCGGCCCGAGTCGGCCTCCGAGACCAGCTGAATACCGGTGAACGAAGCGACGATGATTTTGGCTGACACCATCGGGTCGATCTGCGGGAACACCTCGCCGCGCTCCTGGCCCAGCTCCAGCATCCGGGCCGTCGCGTCGATCCAGTCGCTCCATGGATGCGGCCCGCCGAGGAAGACTCCCTCGATGGAGAGCCTGGTACCGGCCCTGGCCATCGAGTTGTGGCGCAGAGCGAAAGCGAACTGCTGGCCACCGTCCACCAGGGACTGAAGCGGCGATCCCTCCTGCTCGAACTCGACCGTGGAGGTCTGCTCGTCCATGATCGCCTGCGCGATGGCCTCCTTGGAGGCGAAGTGGAAGTACAAGGCCCCCTTGGTGACCTTGGCGCGGCGGAGAATCTCCGAGATGGCGGCACGCTCGTAGCCGTAGTCGTCGAAGACACTCGCCGCGGCATCCACGATCGACCGCCACGTCTGGACTGCGCGAGCCTGCTTCGCCATTTCCTGCCTCCGGGACGTTCTGTGCGCTCAGCCCTTCACCGCCGAGTCGCCGTCGATCCAACCTCTGCGGCCAGCGTATGCAAGTGCGCCGTTGCACCGGCCATCGGTCTGTCCGGAAACCGTGCCCACACCTGATGGATCACCGCCCGCGGACACCCGCTGCCGCCTCCTCCTCACCCGCCTGTCCGTACCCCGCCCGCTCGCCGAAAACACGGCCCGGCGAGAACGTGGTGAAGGAGGAACACCACGGATATCAGGGTTCGGGCCACGGAACAACGAAGAACCCCCGCTCCGGATCTCTTCGAAGCGGGGGTTCTGCCGAACCAAACCCGACAGTCGCGAGCGACTGAGAATATGCGAGGGAACTCAGCTGTCCGCATACGGCTGAGCTTTCTCAGGCTACACGGAAGCGACCCGCCGCCCGGATCGACCTGCCTCAGCGGTGACGCTCGGGCAGGCCAGGGCCTGGAGAATCCGGCGGGTGCTCCGGACGGCCGCACGGGGGTGCGGCCCCAGCGGTAGCAGATTGCCCAGCGAGACCCGCGCCGACGGTGGGAAGAGAAATGAGGAGAGAGGCGAGGGGGAGGGGAAGCAGAGGCGGCAGCCGCTTCCGCGAGGAAGCGGTCAGCGGGAGGGACGTGTACGCGGAGGACCGGGGAGGACCGCAGCGGACCGCGGGGGACCGGCGCAGAGGTCGGGCCCCGGGACCGAGGGGTGGGCCCCGACGCGCAGGACGACCGAAATACGCCGCTGCCGCCGACGGCGACCAACGAGAATCGTTCGCGTCCCTGCGCACGCGTGGTCACGACCTGCGACACTCGTCGCGCGGCAGGCCGCCCCGGTGTCTCTCACCCCCGGCTACCCCCAGGGCGTGTTCCGGTCAGCCGACGGCCTCGCCGAGCAGCATGTACTCCAGCCGGTGGTCCTGCGTCTCGCGCGACCACTACTGGTCGGCCGCCTGCATCCGCTCCTCGATGCCGGTGTCCACACCGCTCGTCGCGTTCCGGTTACGCGCCGCGGGTGAGGACCGGCCCGAGGACGTCCCTGGCGAGGGCGAACCCCGCCAGCGCACGCTCCATCTGTTCGTCGGTCTGCACGGCCGTGCCGCTGCTGCGCAGCCGCGGGGAGGCGGCCGGGGGCAGTACCGCGTTGACGTAGACACCCGCGTCCATCAGCCGTCGCCGGCCGATCAGGGTGTGCGGTCCGTCCTGGGTGTCCAGGGACGCCACGGGGGTGCCGGGAGTACCACGCCGCCGATGGAGCCGAAGGCCTTGGAGAAGGTGCAGTACGGCACCGCCGCGGCCCGCACCTCAGCCGACCAGTTCCCGGTAGGCCCTGCGCAGCACTTCGGTGAAGCCGTCCGGATCGGTCAGGGCCAGCAGGTGGGAGCCCGGCAGATGCTCGAGCCGGGCCCGCGGGTCGGCCGTTCGGGCAGCGGCCAGGAACGCGTTCTCGTCGGAGCGGAACAGCCAGTCGCTCCGCCCGTTGGAAATCAGCAGTGGCAGGGTCAGCTTCCCGGCCATCGCCAGGTAGTCGTGCCGGGGCACGTCCTGGGCCGCGTCGAAGAAGCCGGGCATCGACAGCCCGCCGGCGATCGCCGCCTCGGCGCTCTCCGCCGGCAGCGCCTTGCGCAGCGCCGCGGCACCGATCCGGTCCGCCCACTCCTTCCCCGCCCACCGGCCCAGACGCCCAGCCGCCCGGTACAGGACGACCGCGGCGCCGCGCGGTTGGGCGGTGCAGTTGTTCAGCAGCAACCCGCCGAGAGTCCGGGGGTGTTGGGCGGCGTACGCGAGTGAGGGGAAGCCACCGAGAGACATCCCCGCGAGAACGACGGGCCGACCGCCCGACGCCGCGTGCGCGACCGCGGCACCGATCTGGTCGACCGCGCCGGCCAGAGTGAAGCGCCGTTCGCTCAGGGAGCCGTGCCCCGGCAGGTCGCAGGCGACGATCCGGTAGCCCGGCCCGATACGGCGGGCGTGCGGCCGCCACATGCTGGCGGAGAGCCGGATTCCGTGTACCAGGACCAGAGGTTTTCCGTCCTCTTCCCCGGAAGTCCAAATTCCGCGACCTTCGACCGACCCGAGTTCACGTAATTCTCCGGAACCGAGTCTCGCACCCTCTCCTCCCTTGCCTTTCAATCCATCTTCACGACGGTCACCGCCAGGCTCTTCCATGGCCCACCATCCCCAATTGTCTAATTCCCTGCGATTACCGGTACGACACGGATGAATTTCTCGACAGCTATCACACCGCACTCTACTCTGAACGAGTCGCCTCGTTCTACACCTCCCCCAGCTGCGACGTTACCGGCAGCGAGACCTCGGGGGATGAGATGACCAAGATCATCACCATGTTCCTCGACGTCGTGAGCGACCTTGTCGGATCTGCCGGGCGCTGTGGAACTCCTGGGACCTCCGGTAACCCCCACCCCACCACCTTCCACGCATCTCCCAGCACCTCGCGCGACCGTTCTCACCCACTCGAAAAAGCTGGAATGCCGTGACGCCAAAAATCTTCACGTCGCATGCAGAAGAAACCTACGAAGACGTCGAACTCCGGGCACTGGGCGTCGCGGCGGAACTTCACCGACGCGGCCTGGTCACCGGGGCCGGGTCACGTTCGAAGCGGCCGACTCGGCCGGCTACGTCACCGTGCTGCTCGCACTCACGCCCGCCGGCGCCTCGATCGTGCTCCTCGACCACCAGCAGCAGGAGTCGGTGAGTCGGCGCATCGCCGGCCGGTGCCGCTCCCGCCTGGAAATCACCGACGCCGCGACCACGGGCTCCGCCGGCACGCGGGAACTCGGCAGCGTCACCATCGAGGAGCTGACCGCAGCGGCGGAGATCGCCGCGACCACCGAAGAGGCTCTGTCCTTCACCGCCTGGCGCGCACTGCCGGACGCCCTGATCACGTGGTCCTCCGGGTCGACCGGAGACCGGAGAGCCCAAGGGCATAGCGAAGTCCGGCGAGGCCATGCTGCGCAACCTGGACCGTTCCATCGAGCGGATGGGACTCCGTCCCGAGGACGCGCTGCTCCCGCTTCTGCCCTGCCCCTCTTCGGCGACATCGGGCCGGAGGCCGGCCCGGCGTTCGCGGAGATCGAGAAGACCATGCGCGACGTCACCGGCGAGATCTTCGACAAGGTACGGTCCACCGGCGTCACGCCGCGGGTCGCCGGTACCGAGATCTCCCAGCAGAAGCTCGCCCTTGCGCTGAGCCATCAGGAGGAATCGCCCGCGCCCACGCCCCGCTGACTTCCGGGCGGGCGGGCGGTCGACGGTCTTTCGTCCCGGTCGTTCGTCCGGTCGTTCGTACCGGTCTTCCGTACGGGCGGGCCGAGTGCGGTCGGCCGGCTTCCGTCTGCGGGCGGCCGTACGTCCCGCTGTGCCGACGGTGCTGTCGGTGCTGTCGGCGGCCGCGGTCGCTCCTCCCGAGCGGAACGGCCCCCGTGAGCCGCTTCCACCGCCGGGTCCCGCGGGCGGGCCCCTCCGTCAGGAGAGGCCCGCCCGCCGTGCGTCGCCGTCCGTCACCTCGGCCGGCCTGCGCGGCGGGGAGGCGATCGTGGCGTCGACCAGCCGCACCACGTCCTCCTCGGACACCGCATCGGCGCCGAACAGACTCCGGAACAGCATCGTCCCGGCCCACATGTCCAGCACCAGCGAGACGTCGGTGTCCTCGGGCAGCACCCCGCGGGCCACCGCCCGCTCCAGCACCACGGTGGACTGCCGCTTACGGGTCTCCAGGATCTCCACCCGCATCACCTCGCGCAGCGTCTCGTCGTCGAACAGGTCCCCGACCAGCGACGGCAGCACGGCACGCAGCCGCCCCGAGCCGTAGAACCGGAGCATCGCCTCGTTCGCCAGCGTGAGCATCTCCTGCCGACTGTCGCCGAGGTCGTCCGTGGGCACGTCGTGCAGCTGGCTGCGGATCACGTCCAGCACCAGCGCGGCCTTGTTGGGCCAGGACCGATAGAGCGTGGCCTTTCCCACCCCCGCGTCGGCGGCCACGCCGCCCACGGTGAGCTTCGAGTAGCCCAGTTCGGCAAGGTTCTTCCAAGCTGCTTCCAGAATGCGCTCACGAGCGTCCAGATCCCGCCGGTGCACCCCGGTGGAGTCCTCGACCACTCCGAGAGTTCGCTTCTGTCCCATGTCTTTCCTCCTCGTACCCAGGTCAGGTCGGACGGCTCCGCTCATCCACGCGAGTTCGGAACGATACGACTCGTTTAGTCCTGTCTCAAGTTGCGGCGTTCTCGCTGGCCCTGGCCCTGGCGCCGGCTGTTGCGGCAAGGCCCGGCCCAGCACACTGCCGAGGACCGCGATGCCCAGGGCTCCGCCCAGTTCGTACGCGGTCTCGGCGACCGCGGAGGCCGCTCCCCCTACGGGCAGGAACCGGCCACACGGCTGGCCCGGTGGTTCGCCGGACCGGCCGTGGACGCCGAACCGCCGCGGGTTCAGGCCCGCCCGGAGGCCCGCCGGACGAAACGCTTCAGCAGGGCGGGGCCCCGGGAGGCGATGGCCGCCGCCCCGGTGGTGCGGCGCGGTCTGCGCACCAGTTCCCCGCGGCAGTTGGGGCACCCGTCGGCGAAGCCCTCCCGGCAGGACGGGCACCAGGTGCACTCGTAACTGCAGATGTACGCCTCGGCGGCGGGGCCTGTCGCGGACGAGCACTTCATGCGCTGGGGACGCATCCTCAGCATGGTCCAACCACCCTCACCCTTCGTCCCGCCCGCGCACCGGCGCACCGGCGCACCGGCAGACGTTGCGATCCGTAGAAAATCCTTCCGATCAGGAACTGAATGCGGGACGGACACGAAAGGGCGGCTCCGCACGAACGGCCACGCGGGCGCCTCCCCCGCACTCTCGCGCCCCGGCCTCGTCATCAAAGGCCGGTCCGCTTCCTGATCAGGCTCTCCAGCCCCGGGACGTCCCGGAGCCCTCTCGCGTACGTCTGGATGGCCAGCGGCGCCTTGAACAGGCGGCGGGCCACAACCTGCGGCACGGCGAACTCCCGCAGCCCGTCGGCGCCGTGGATGCGCCCGGAGCCGGACTTCCCGCGCCCGCCGAAAGGCAGCGCGCCCACGGCCGGGAAGGGCGACCACCGGGGCGACCTTGCCGACGCCCGCCCGCCCGGCACAGCGCGGCACCGGTCTCGCCCCGGCCGACGGCGAGTTGCAGCACCGGTGGGCCGGAAACCGCCTCGGCAAAGGTGTCAACCAGCCATTTCCCGCAGGCGGGGGTGGACTCGCCGGGCCTGAACACCACGGTGTTCCCCGCGGCCAGTCGACCACGGCGTCCGCCCGGACCTTGCCGTTCTCCCGCTGGAGCAGATCGATCACCTCGTCGAGGCGACGCGCCACAACTCGCCCGTCGGCGCATGGGGCGGCCCCTCGGGGCGGCGCTTCGGGGGCGGGCCGGGGGCCGCCCGTGGGGCCTGACATGGACTCCCCCTGATCTGCGACCGGACATGTCCGGCACCAGGTATCCATGCGTTGACCAGTTCATCCCAACCCTACAGAGGAACGAAACGACTCGTCCTGCAAAGTCCCTACGAGCTACCCCGGCCAAGGGGGCTGTCCGGCGCCCAGCCGATCCGCACCGGCGCCCAAGCCGGTGAACAGGCCGGTGAACAAGCCGGTGACCAGGTCGGCGCCCAAGCCGGTGATCTGTGAACAGGCCGGATACAGCGAAAAGGTCGACCCCGTGATCACGGGGCCGACCTCTTCTTCGGTACTGCCGGGCACTTTCGTGCCCTCGTTGTGCGCGAGGGGGGATTTGAACCCCCACGTCCCTAAGGACACTGGCACCTGAAGCCAGCGCGTCTGCCGTTCCGCCACTCGCGCATAAGTGGTGTTCCAGACCCTCTCACCGTGTGGTGCGAGCTCCTGGCGACATCCGGAAGATTAGCACGGTGAACAGGGTGGAATCACATCCGTTGTTTCGTCGCCTCCGGCAGGGGAAGCGGGGAACCCGGAACCATCTCCCCCACTCCTCCAGAGTGCGTCCCGGGTGCGGGACACTGTGAGGAGGGCACCTCTACGATCCGTGTGAGGGGTGACACTCATCCACAGGCCAGACAAGGGGAACCAGCCGATTTCCCGACGCGTGGATACGATCAGTAAGCAGTACAGGGACGATGACAACGGAGGAGGTGCCCCATGGGGGTCATGAAGCGTTTCGAGCAGCGCCTCGAGGGGATGGTCAACGGCACCTTCGCCAAGGTCTTCAAGTCCGAGGTGCAGCCCGTCGAGATCGCCGGCGCCCTCCAGCGGGAGTGCGACAACAACGCGACGATCTGGAACCGTGAGCGGACCGTCGTCCCCAACGACTTCATCGTCGAGCTCAGCACACCCGACTACGAGCGGCTCAGCCCGTACTCCGGTCAACTGGGCGACGAGCTCTCCGGCCTGGTGCGCGACTACGCCAAGCAGCAGCGCTACACCTTCATGGGGCCGATCAAGGTCCACCTGGAGAAGGCCGACGACCTCGACACCGGGCTCTACCGGGTCCGCAGCCGCACCCTGGCATCGAGTTCGTCACAGCAGGACCCGGCGGCCCAGCCCCAGCAGCCCGCGGCCGGGCGGCCCGCCGCCCCGCAGGCTCCCGGCGGCTACGGCTACCCCCCGAGCGCCGCTCCGCCGATGCCCGCGGCCCCGCCGCCCGGCGCCGGACGGACCTCGGCCCCCACGAACGACCGGCGCCCGCCGGCCGCGTCCGGCCCCCTGCCGGACGCCCGGACACGGCGCTGGATCGAGATCAACGGCACCCGCCATCAGATCTCCCGCCCGACGTTGGTGATGGGACGATCCACCGACGCCGACGTGCGGATCGACGACCCCGGCGTATCGCGCCGGCACTGTGAGATCCGGACCGGAACGCCCTCGACGATCCAGGATCTCGGGTCTACCAACGGCATCGTGGTAGACGGGCAGCACACCACCCGCGCTACGCTCCGCGACGGCTCGCGGATCGTCGTGGGCAGCACCACCATCGTTTACCGGCAAGCCGAAGGGTGAAGCGGGGGCAATGTCAGAGCTGACCCTGACGGTCATGCGGCTAGGTTTCCTGGCTGTTCTGTGGCTGTTCGTCATCGTGGCCGTACAGGTCATCCGCAGCGACCTGTTCGGAACGCGCGTCACGCAGCGCGGCTCACGCCGCACTGCCGCCGACGCGCGCCCCCAACAGGGCCGCCAACAACAACAAGCGGCGCCGCCCCAGCAGCGCCAGCAGCCCGGGCGGCAGCGCCGCGGGGCACCCACCAAACTGGTCGTGTCCGAAGGCACGCTCACGGGCACGACGGTCGCGCTCCAGGGGCAGACCATCACCCTGGGCCGGGCCCACGATTCAACGATCGTGCTGGACGACGACTACGCGTCCAGCAGGCATGCCAGGATCTACCCGGACCGTGACGGTCAGTGGATCGTCGAGGATCTCGGGTCCACCAACGGCACGTATCTGGAACGGACCCGGCTCACCACCCCGACACCAGTTCCGCTGGGCGCGCCGATCCGTATCGGCAAGACCGTCATCGAGCTGCGGAAGTAGTACGACAATGAGCGAGCGGAGCGAGCGAGCCGCGGCGGTCCCGACGGCGGACGCTGCCCGGTTCCCGACCGGAGGGTGGGCAGTGTGGCTCGAGACAGGCTGTACCCCGAGCCGACGGGCGAGGTGCGCATGAGTCTGTCGCTGCGCTTCGCCGCCGGGTCGCACAAGGGCATGATCCGGGAGGGCAACGAGGACTCCGGCTACGCCGGTCCCCGGCTCCTCGCCATCGCCGACGGCATGGGCGGTCAGGCGGCCGGAGAGGTCGCCAGCTCCGAGGTGATCTCCACGCTCGTCCCGCTCGACGACGACGTACCGGGATCCGACCTCCTGACCTCGCTCGGCACGGCCGTCCAGCAGGCCAACGACCAGTTGCGCGTCATGGTCGAGGAGGACCCCCAGCTGGAGGGCATGGGCACCACGCTCACCGCCCTGCTCTGGACCGGTCAGCGCCTCGGCCTGGTGCACGTCGGCGACTCCCGCGCGTATCTGCTGCGGGACGGCGTCCTGACGCAGATCACCCAGGACCACACCTGGGTGCAACGCCTCGTCGACGAGGGCCGGATCACCGAGGAAGAGGCCACCACCCACCCACAGCGCTCCCTGCTGATGCGGGCGCTGGGCAGCGGCGACCATGTCGAACCGGACCTCTCCATCCGCGAGGTCCGCGCCGGCGACCGCTATCTGATCTGCTCGGACGGCCTCTCCGGCGTCGTCTCGCACCAGACGATGGAAGAGACCCTCGCCAGCTATCAGGGCCCGCAGGAGACCATCCAGGAGCTGATCCAGCTCGCTCTGCGCGGCGGCGGCCCGGACAACATCACCTGCATCGTGGCCGACGTCCTGGACGTCGACAGCAACGACACCCTGGCCGGGCAGCTCAACGACACCCCGGTCGTCGTCGGCGCGGTCGCGGAGAACCAGGCCCAGCTCGGCGACGGCGGGGCCATGCAGACGCCCGCCGGCCGCGCCGCCGGCCTCGGCCGCCCCGTGCCCCCGCCCGCCGGCGGCTTCGGCCCGCCCGGCAGCGGCGACGTCGGCTACGGGGGCATGCCGGACGGCTCCTACGACGCCTACACGGACGAGGACTTCGTCAAGCCGGGCGGCGGCCGCAAGTGGCTGAAGCGTTCCGTCTACATCGTGCTGGCCCTGGCCGTGATCGGCGGCGGTCTGTACGGCGGCTACCGCTGGACGCAGACGCAGTACTACGTCGGCGCCAAGGACGAGAACGTCGCACTGTTCCAGGGCATCAGCCAGGACCTCGCCTGGGTCTCGCTCTCGAAGGTCGCGAAGAACCACCCCGAGATCGAGCTCAAGTACCTGCCGCCGTACCAGCGCAAGCAGGTGGAGGCGACGATCGCCGAGGGCAACATCACCGACGCCCGCGAGAAGGTCGACGAGCTCGCCGCCCAGGCCTCCGCCTGCAAGAAGGACGCGCAGCGCCGCGCGGCCGACGCCGAGAACCGGGCCCGTACGGACGAGGGCGAGGCCGGCGGCACCGCCGGAGCCCCCGCCACCAGGACTTCCGCCACGTCCTCCGCCAAGGGGACCAAGCCGACCACCGCTCCCACTCCCGGCCCCAGCCTCTCGGAGGAAGAGAAGAAGCTGGTACCGCAGTGCGGTAAGCAGTAAGCCGTAGGGGGCCTTCAGCACCATGAGCGTTGTCACCAACACGACCACCATCGGCGCGATCGACGCACCGAGCCGCCGCAACACCGAGCTGGCACTCGTCGTCTTCGCCGTCGCCATCTCGGTGTTCGCCTACGCCAACGTGGGCCTCGCCCTCAACGGCGAACTGCCCACCGGCATGCTCGGCTACGGAGCGGGGCTCGCCCTGCTCGGCGGCGTCGCCCACCTCGTGGTGCGCCGATTCGCCAAGTACGCCGATCCGCTGCTGCTGCCCCTGGCCACCCTGCTGAACGGCCTGGGCCTGGCACTGATCTGGCGCCTCGACCAGTCGGAGCGGCTGCTCGCCCACCCCAGCTTCGCGCCCGCCGCCTCCAAGCAGCTGATCTTCTCGGCGATGGGCGTGGCCCTGTTCATCGGTGTGCTGCTCCTGCTCAAGGACCACCGCATCCTCCAGCGCTACACCTACATCTCCATGGTGGTCGCGCTCATCCTGCTGATCCTGCCGATGTTCTTCCCGCCCCAGTTCGGCGCGAGGATCTGGATCACCATCCCCGGCATCGGCTCCATCCAGCCCGGCGAGTTCGCGAAGATCGTCATCACGATCTTCTTCTCCGGCTACCTGATGGTGAAGCGCGACGCCCTGGCCCTCGCCAGCCGCCGGTTCATGGGCATGTACCTGCCCCGCGGGAGGGACCTCGGTCCGATCCTCGCCATCTGGGCGATGTCGATCCTGATCCTCGTCTTCGAGACCGACCTCGGCACCTCGCTCCTCTTCTTCGGCATGTTCGTCGTCATGCTCTACGTGGCGACCGAGCGCACCAGCTGGATCGTCTTCGGCCTCACCATGTCGGCCGCGGGCGCGGTCGGCGTGGCCTCCTTCGAGAAGCACGTGCAGGACCGGGTCACCGCCTGGCTCGACCCCTTCGCCGGCTGGGGCACCCATGCCGCCAGTGAGCAGATGGCCCAGGTACTGATGGCCTTCGGCTCCGGCGGCACGCTCGGGACCGGTCTCGGCCAGGGCAACTCCGACCTCATCCTCTTCGCCGCCAACACCGACTTCATCCTCGCCACCGTGGGCGAGGAGCTCGGGCTCGCCGGAATGATGGCGTTCCTCCTGCTGTACGGGCTGATCGTCGAGCGCGGTGTGCGCACCGCGCTCGCCGCCCGCGACCCGTTCGGCAAGCTGCTGGCCATCGGGCTCTCCGGAGCCTTCGCCATCCAGGTCTTCGTCGTCGCCGGCGGTGTCATGGGCCTCATCCCGCTCACCGGTATGACGATGCCGTTCCTCGCGGCCGGCGGGTCGTCGGTCATCGCCAACTGGGCCCTGATCGGCATTCTGATCCGCATCAGCGACACCGCCCGCCGTCCCGCCCCGGCACCCGCACCCTCCACCGACGCCGAGATGACGCAGGTGGTCCGCCCGTGAACAAGCCCCTGCGCCGGGTGGCGGTCTTCTGCGGTCTCCTGATGCTCGCCCTGCTCATCCGGGACAACTGGCTCCAGTACGTCCGCGCCGACGAGCTGACCAGCCACAAGTACAACCGCCGTGTCGAGATCGAGCGGTACGCCCACGAGCGCGGCGACATCATCGTCGACGGCAAGGCGATCACCGGCTCCGCCGAGACCGAGGACGGCGACTTCAGGTACAAGCGGGTCTGGAAGGACGGCCCCCTGTGGGCCCCCGTGACCGGCTACTCCTCGCAGGCCTTCGACTCCTCGCAGCTGGAGAACCTGGAAGACGGCATCCTCACCGGCAACGACGACCAGCTGTTCTTCGACCGGACGCTGTCGATGTTCACCGGCGACAAGAAGCGCGGCGGCAACGTCGTCACCACACTGAACGGCGACGCCCAGAAGGCCGCCTTCAAGGGGCTCGGCGAGAAGAAGGGCGCTGTGGTCGCCCTCGACCCGAAGAGCGGCGCCATCCTCGCCCTCGCCAGCACCCCGTCCTACGACCCCTCGGTCTTCGCCGGTAACTCGCTCAAGGACTCGGACAACCGGCAGAAGCTCCTGAAGGACGAGGACAAGCCGATGCTCAACCGGGCCTTGCGCGAGACCTACCCCCCGGGCTCCACCTTCAAGGTCGTCACCGCCGCCGCCGCCCTGGAGAACGGGCTCTACGACGACATCGACGCCAAGACGGACTCCCCGCTGCCCTGGACGCTGCCGCAGTCCACCACGCAGCTCCGGAACGAGGGCGACATCCCCTGCGAGAACGCCACGCTGCGTGAGGCCCTGCGGGTGTCGTGCAACACCGTCTTCGGGAAGATGAGCGACGACCTCGGCAACAAGAAGATGATCGAGCAGACGGACAAGTTCGGCTTCAACAAGGAAGTCTTCACGCCCGTCCGCGCCGACGCGAGCATCTACCCCGAGGACAACAGGCCGCAGAACGCGATGGCCGGCATCGGCCAGGCGTCCAACCGCACCACCCCGCTCCAGATGGCCATGGTGGCCTCCGCGATCGCCAACGACGGCAAGCTGATGCAGCCGTACATGGTCGCCGAGCGGCAGGCGCCCAACCTGGACCCGGTCTACACCCACGAGCCCGAAGAGCTCAGCCGCGCGCTCTCGGGTGAGAACGCCCAGAAGGTCCAGCAGATGATGGAGACCGTCGTCAAGGACGGCACGGGAACCAACGCGCGGATCCCCGGCGTCACAGTGGGCGGCAAGACCGGAACGGCACAGCACGGTCTGAACAACAGCGAGAAGCCGTACGCCTGGTTCATCTCGTACGCGAAGACCGACAGCGGCTCACCGGTCGCCGTCGCCGTCGTGGTCGAGGACGGCAACGCCAACCGGGACGACATCTCCGGCGGCGGGCTGGCCGCCCCCATCGCGCGCGACGTGATGAAAGCGGTCATCGACAGCAGGAAGTGAGACCTGTCACGGCGGCCGCCCGTCATACCGGACATCGGATACCGGTCGGATATCGGCTGCCGGGTGCGGGCTGATCACGTCACCCGTGCCCGGTAGCGTATGCGCGAACAGCGCACCGCCGCGGACCACACACGGGTGCGGTCGGGACTGACGGAGAGGGCTGGAACAGATGGAAGAGCCGCGTCGCCTCGGCGGCCGGTACGAGCTGGGCTCGGTGCTCGGCCGTGGTGGCATGGCCGAGGTCTACCTCGCGCACGACACCCGGCTCGGCCGCACCGTAGCTGTGAAGACGCTCCGGGCCGATCTGGCCCGCGACCCGTCCTTCCAGGCCCGGTTCCGCCGAGAGGCCCAGTCGGCCGCCTCGCTCAACCACCCCGCGATCGTCGCCGTGTACGACACCGGCGAGGACTACGTCGACGGGGTCTCCATCCCGTACATCGTGATGGAGTATGTCGACGGGTCGACGCTGAGGGAACTCCTGCACTCCGGTCGCAGACTGCTCCCCGAGCGCACGCTGGAGATGACGGTCGGGATCCTCCAGGCCCTGGAGTACTCGCACCGCGCCCAGATCGTCCACCGCGACATCAAACCGGCGAACGTCATGCTGACGCGCACCGGCCAGGTCAAGGTCATGGACTTCGGCATCGCCCGCGCCATGGGCGACTCCGGGATGACGATGACGCAGACCGCCGCGGTCATCGGCACCGCCCAGTACCTCTCCCCGGAGCAGGCCAAGGGCGAGCAGGTCGACGCGCGCTCCGACCTGTACTCCACCGGCTGCCTGCTGTACGAGCTGCTCGCCGTGCGGCCCCCGTTCGTCGGGGACTCGCCCGTCGCGGTGGCCTACCAGCACGTCCGGGAGGAGCCGCAGCCGCCGAGCAACTTCGACCCCGAGATCACGCCCGAGATGGACGCGATCGTGTTGAAGGCGCTCACCAAGGACCCGGACTACCGCTACCAGTCCGCCGACGAGATGCGCGCCGACATCGAGGCCTGCCTCGACGGCCAGCCGGTCGCGGCCACGGCGGCGATGGGCGCCGCGGGGTACGGGGGCTACGACGGTTACCACCCCGACCAGCCCACCGCCGCCCTGCGCCCGGCCGACCCGAACAACGCGCAGACCTCGATGCTGCCCCCGGTCAACCCGGACGACGGCGGTTACGGCTACGACGACCGCCAGGGCCGCCGGCGCCAGCAGAAGAAGAGCAACACCTCGACGATCCTGCTGATCGTCGCGGGCATCCTGGTGCTGATCGGCGCGATCCTGATCGGCCGGGTGGTCTTCTCCCCGACCAGCGACGACGGCCAGATCAACGCCCCGAACCTGGTGGGCTCCACGGTGCAGGAAGCGGAGAAACTCGCGGCCAGAACCGACGTCACCGTGAAGGTCGGCGCCGAGGAGCCGTGCGAGGAGCAGGAGAAGGGCGAGATCTGCTCGCAGGACCCGGCGGCGGACGCGCTGATGGACAAGGACGGCACCGTCACGGTCGTCGTCTCCGCCGGAGCGCCGAAGATCGAGGTCCCCAACGTCCTGGAGAAGTCCGAGGACGGCGCCCGCGAGGTCCTGGAGGGCAAGGGCTTCACGGTCAACGTCACCACGGAGGAGTCCGAGAAGACCGAGGGCACCGTGATCGAGCAGGACCCCAAGGGCGGCGCGAAGGCCGCGGACGGGGCCGAGATCACCATCACCGTGGCGACCCAGGCGTCTCTCGACCTGCCGGACATGCGGACCCGCACGTACGAGGCTGCGGAGCAGCAGTTGCGGGGCATCGGCTTCACCAACATCTCGCGCACCGACGTGGACTCGGAGAAGCCGGCCGGAGAGGTGATCGAGCAGACGCCGACGGGCCCGAGCAAGCAGGCCAAGGACGCGCAGATCGTCCTGAAGGTCTCCAAGGGCCCGGCGCAGCCGGAGCAGGTCGCGGTCCCCGGTGACATCGGCAACAGGCCGTACCAGGACGTGAAGGCTCAGCTCGAAGGGCTCGGCTTCGTGGTCGCACTCGCCCAGGGTTCGGTCGACAAGCCGAACGCCCGGGTGATCACCAGCAGCCCGGCGCCGACCACTCCGGCGGACAAGGGCAGCACCGTCACCCTCGTGACCATCGAGGGCGGCGGGAACGGCGGAAACGGGAACGGCGGGAACGGCGGGGGCTTCATCGGAGGCCTGGGCGACGACTGACCCACCGCACACCCCGCCCGGCACGGAAAGGGCCCCGGTCACCATGACTTGAGTTCTAGTGGTTGTCGCAACACCCCAGTTCAGGGGATGCGATGGACTTCAAGATCCGGGACCGGTCCGTTATCCAGGGGCGCCGTCCCTT